>CAVKXR010000025.1:0-17666 GCA_963660275.1 Oscillospiraceae bacterium | reverse complement strand
TCGTAAGCCACATGTCGCGGATGATTTCGCCGGATTCATTTTCGTAGAGGTAATGGACGCCGAACTTCAGGACCATCAGATGCTGGATGACGAAGCCGAGTACAAAAATACCGGACCAGATCATCGTGAAGCTTGCGAAAGTCTTCTTTCCCTTGCGGGCGTTCACTTCATAGGCTTCCGGACCGCGAGCCTTGCGGTTCTCGATTTTCAGCTTCACCGCCAGGAACACGTGGATGAGGAACAGGGCGATGAGACCGATTTCCACGAAGTAGATTATGGGCTTCATTCCCGTGAGAAGTTGCGTGTAGGCGTTGTAATGCGCCTGCGCGACGGACTGGTCCAAATTGATAAGCTGCATGTTACCGACCATGTGCCCTAGAATGAAGAGCGCAAGGCAAGCACCCGTACAACCCATAATCTGCTTCTTGCCGATAGAGGAAGTCAGATATCTGATGATCCATTGCATGAGGTTTTTGTCTCCTTGATTGTGATTTGTAAAAGCTTAGCCCAGAACCTTGCAAGCCTTCTGGGAAACCGCATCGTAAGCGTAAAGATCTTCCTTCCCAAACCAGAAGGCGACCTCGCGTTCCGCGCTTGCAGGACTGTCGGAACTGTGCACGACATTTTCGGTCATCGACGGGGCGAAGTCGTAGCGGAGCGTCCCCGGTTCCGCCTTTTCCGGATTAGTCGCACCGTTGATTGCGCGGACCTTGGCGACTGCGTTTTCGCCGGCAAGGGCAATCATCACCGACGGGCCTTTCGTCATATAGGCTTCGAGTTCCGGGAAGAACGGCTTGTTCACATGCTCGGCGTAAAAGCCTTTCGCTTCTTCCGAAGTCATCTGGTGCATCTTGAGCCCAACGACAGCAAGACGCGCACTCACGTAACGATCCAGGATGCGCCCGACAAGACCGGATGCGACACCGTTGGGTTTGATCATGGCAAAAGTCATTTCCATATAATTACCGCCTTAAAAAGGTTGCCTTAATATAGTTAATTCGAATTTTCTTCCTGCTTCGAAATTTTTTCCAGAAGCTCTTCGGCGAGTTTTCCGCCGCTCCGAATGTCCCGGATTAGCCAATCCACGGATTCGCGCAAATCGCTTTTCGGGAACTTCTCCTGGAATTCTTCAAAGAGGGAAAGGGCGAGAGTATCCTTTTGCAGATTCTCGTGCAAGAGGAACGCGCGGTTGAACAGCGCCTTTTCCGCATCGGAAGATTTTGGCCACATCGCATAGTAGGCTGCAAATTCGCCGTTTGCCGCTTCGTACTTTTCCCGCTCGCCATCGATTCGAGCCAGTTCATAGACCGCCTTGCCAAAAAGGGAATCGTCCTCGGCGGAAAGGGCACGGATCCGGTCCCAGGTCAAATGCGCACCGGCAAGTTCCCTCGCCGTGTAAAAGGAATCGGCACGGGCTTCAAGATCCTTGACCGAAAAGAGATCGACGCGCGGCAGATAGGCGGAATCATATACGGTTACCGGGTATTTTTGATAGAGGTCTCTCCGGTAGCGTTCAAACCAGTCGCTCGAAAATCCCCCCAGCGCATTTTTAAAGACCAAAGCCTTGATGGAATCGATGTCCGAAGTTTTCGCATAGCGTTCCGGGTTCCGGTAATACTCGAAAAGGAATTCCCTGTCCGGCGTCTGCGCAAAGATTCCCAACTCGCCGCGGATTCTTTCAATCGGGATTTCCGGAAAAAGCCTTGCGCCGAAACGCTTGTAGAGGTTCTGGAGCGTGTCCTCCGGCGTAAAGAAACCGTTTTTCGAAAGAGCTCCGGCAAAAGCCTTCCGGTAAAAGGACATTTCGACATCCTTGCGGACCTTTTCAAGCAGCGGGCTGCTTTCCAGGTTCGCTTCACGCGCTGCCTTTGCCCGAAGTTTCCACTTGGCAAGCATCAGCACGCGGCGGGCACGCGGATACTGCCCCCGGATGTTCCGGGGAATTTCCTCGAAAAGAGCTTTCACGTCGCTTTCGCAGATAAAAGGTTCCCCGCCGAGCGTTGCGAGAACGTAATTCGAATCGAGCGGGAGATCGCCTCCGGCAGCAAGCTTCCTTTCTATCTGCCCGGAAACGCTGTCAAGCGGCAGACCGTTAAATTCGTCCGCATGTTCCGCATAATACTTTTGCACTTCGGGATAAACCGGACGTTCCATGCGGAAGCGATACCTTTCCTGCAAAAGGCTGTCCGTGTTATTCGCCATGAAATCCCTGTAGTCCGCGACAAAACGAGCCTTCAGGATGGAATCGCGGTTTTCTTCGGGGAACTGTTCCCCGGCACGGCGAAGCAGGAGCTTCCAGACGACGTTTTTCGAATCGACTGTCGCGGCGTGGACGCTTCCGACGGGGAGCGAATCCTTTCCGAAAAGCGCCTCCCGAATTTCGGCATTTGCCCAAAGCCCGCCCAGCGACTTCGAATCGAGCTGGATTTTTTTCACGCCCGAAAGTTCCGATCCTTCCGAAAAAGCTGTCTTCGCCCGGGAAACCTCCGCCGAATCTGTAGCTTCCACGTAGGCAACTTCCACAGAAACATTCTGCATTTCCTCGACCTTCCGCGAAACGAAACGGAAGAGGGAGTCTGCGTTTTCTTCGAGGTAGAGGCTTTCGGCGACGGCCATGCGGCACGCTTCGAGGCTTTCGCACGAATCCGCGGCGAAACGCTTGCGATTCTTGTCAAAATACCTCTGGAGTTCCGCATCCGTATGCCCGAGGTTGTCTCCGATGTAAAACTCGTCGTAAATGCGCGCGAGGAAACGTTCGTCCAAACGATCCAGCTGCTGCCGGATTTTTTCGCTCTCTCCGCTTGCGATGCGCTTCGCTTCCTGGAAGACCACGCGGGATTCGATGAGAGTTTCGAGTGCGGCCTTTTCCCTGCCGAACTTGGCATACGCCGAAGAGGTCCTTTTCAGAAAATCGATGTCGGATGCGTAGATTTTTTCCTCGCCGACCGTCGCCACTAAAGAGTCCGACTTTTTGCTTTCGGAAGAGCACCCGGCAAGAGCCACCAGGGAAAAAGCTAACGCGGCGGGTTTCAAAAATTTCATACAGAAGTTCTCCGTTTTCATTCGCCTATCAGATGGATTCGATGGCCTCGTCAAGCGTCCCGTGGATTTCGAGAAGCTGGTCGGCACCGATGATTTCGATGATTTCAAGAACGTTTTCGTTTACGTTCGCCACCTTGAATATTCCGCCCGCCTCCTTGAACTTCTTGTTCACGAAGAGAAGCGCGCCAAGCCCCGTGCTGTTGATGTAGCGTAAGCGGGAAAAGTCCGCGACGATTGTCGTCACCTTTTCTTCAAGAAGCCCGAGCATCCGACCGGAAGTCGCTTCCGCATTCGTCGAATCCAGGTCGCCCACAAAGCGCAAAAGCCGCGCCGAAGGATGGTTTTCGATATTTTCGATGGTCAGCAGTTCCTGTTTTTCGTTCATGTATCCTCTCGTAATCTCGTCACTTCGACAAAGACCTGCCGCGGTTCGATGCGAAACGTCATTTGCGAAGAAAGCCTTTTCACCAGCACGATTCCCCGCCCTCTCAGAGATCCCGGCGTCATCTTCGGATGGGCATACTTTTCCGCAAGCTCCTTTTGCTCGGCTTCCAAAAGTTCCCGCGTGCTGTTCCGGACAGAAAGCACCGTTTTCGACCTGCTGAATTTCAATTCCAGGCGGAAAACCTTATCGGGCGGACGTCCATGCTCGATTGCATTGTTCGCCAGTTCATCGACGATTGTCTCCAGGATGAACGTTTCCTTTTCCGAGAACCCCTTGCTGCGCAGGAGCCCGACGACAAGCCTTCGCGTCGGCGGAACAACAGAAGCCTTCGCTGGAAGCGAGAGCGAAACATGCCGGAACGCGCCGCGGAATTCCCAGCGGAAATAATCCAGAAACGATTTTTCGTCCTTGAATATCGGCATCGCGAGATGGACGCCCATCAGACCGAGCTTTTCCGCAAGTTCGGAACCGGCAGAAAAAAGGGAGACGCTGCCCGAACGCCCGATGACGCGGGATCGAAGCCCCATCAAGGCGCCGACCGCCGGAGAACTCAGGAACTTTACACGAGAAAGATCCACCGCAAAGTGCAAAATGCCGCTTTTTTCAAACCGCTCCGTCAGCATGGAAATCTGCGGAATCACGTCTAGACCGATATCCCCGCAAAGGCTGATTTTCGCGACACCGGGTTCTTCGGAATACGGCTGTACGGAAACGGCGTTCATGCGACGGGAACGTTCCTGCTAAAAAGCCTGTTTTGAAAGGAATCGCAAGCGGAAAAGAAAAGGTTCCCGTCCGCTAGTCCCAGTTCCACATGGAGGGACGAATCTTCAAAGCCGTCCAAGCCTCGCTTGAAAAAATCCCCCACTTCCCGACCGAGGCTTTGGACCGTCTCTTCGGACAGGGAAAGCGAATCGGCAAAGTCGGAAACGGACTTTTCGAGTACGGGAAAAAAATCCGCATCGGAGGAAATGTCCAGACGAATGGTTTGAATACAGCTCATACGCTTTCAATATACAAGTTTTCTAGCTATATTGCAACCTGTGAAACGGTTAAAGCCCGCTGTCGCCATCGGCATCTTCGCCGTGTTCGTAGGCTGCCTATTGGCTTGCGCCTGGTTTTTAAATCGTTTCCTGGACAATTACTTAAATTCTTCGCACGATTACGGGCCGGTAAGCGTCGCCTTTTACGGGCATTCGAAAGAAGGATTGCTTTCCCGCAACTGGGATTCCGTCGCCATCCGGGGAGCTGGCTTCGACGTCTCGCTGAAATCCCCGAGAATCAACGCCCACATTCTGTTTTCTCCCGAAGAGGATTTCATCTACATCGACATGGATTCCGCAGAGGCGAAAATCGACCCCGGCGCATTTCCCAAATCCGAACCGGATTCTTCCCCGATAAAGGTTCCCGATTTTCGCATTCCGCTCGATCTGCGGGTAAGGATTCCAAACTTTCGGATAAGTGTTCACGGCATCGGCTCCTGGTCCGCGGATTCCGTGCAAGCCATGTCCAAGGGAAACGAGGCTGCGGAACTGTCCTTCCAGAACGCAAGCGGAGACTTTCTTTCGCGAAAGGTTTCGGCAAAGGCGGAGATTTTCTTCCAAGGCGAAAAACTCCGGGCAAACGGAAAATTCATTTCCGAGGACAGGGACAGCGTTTCGCTCCAACTTTCCGCACCGCGAGACTCCATCGGGAACGCATCGGGAAGCTTCAATGTTTTTGTCAAAAACCCAAAAAAATGGGACATGGGAAAAATTCCAAAATCCGTATCGCTCAGAAACATCCGGGCGAGCGCATCCTTTAACGCCAAGGCAAGTCAAAAAAAGTTTTCCTACAAGGCGAGATTCCGGACGGACATCGGCGCGTTCTGGCCGCTTCCCGCCCTTGCGGCGGACATTAGCGTCAAAAGCGACGAAAGGATGGTCTTTCAAATCGACGGGAAGTTTTTGGGCAAGAGACCCGGCGAGAGCATTGCCGTCCGTGGAAAAATCGACAAGAACCTCAACGGGGAAATCGATGCGACGGTCAAGAACGTCGAAGCGGAATTCGGTCCGCAGATGCAGCCGCTCGACCTTTCCCTCCACGCGAAAAAGGATTCCCCCGAAAAGCTCAGCGCCAAGGCTACCACGAAAGCGGGTTCCGTCGTCCGGGCGGAACTGTCGGGACTTTCCGGCGGAAAGGATTTCCGAATCAACTTCACCGGGGACATCGCCAAGGACGAACCCTGGTCGATGCGCTGGAGCGGAGATTTTCTGCGCTTCAACACGCGTCCGCAGGTCAAAGGCTCGTTCCATGACGGGAAAATGTTCGCCGATGTTTCCATCGCACCAGTCGAATACGCCTACCTGATGACCGCGGATTCCTTCTTCACATCGCTTGCACTCGACAAAAACGGCATCGATTTCTCGAACGGATTCATCCGAACGCCCAAGGAAAACTTCACCTTTTCGGGAGACGTCAAGTGGAACGATTCCGTTCCGCATACATCGTGGAAGGTTTTTCAATCGGACAGCGGATTCGCCGAAGCATTCGTCACCTTTGAACCCGCCATCACGAGCAAGGCGTTCCAAGTGCGCCTTTCGCACATTCCCTTCGCCGACACGGCTTTTCTCAGAGGAATCGATGGTATAGTGACCGGGACGATGACCCAAAACTTTGAAGAACATTTCGGCTCCATGGAGGCAGAGATTTCGACGGAAATCGCCCAGATTCCCTTGCACGGAAAGTTCCAGGCGCACAACACAAGGGACAGCATTTCGCTCGACAGCGCCATCATCTCGACCGGAACCAACACGATTGAACTTGAAGGCACAGCGAACATTCTCTACGATTCGACCGGGCAAAAATATACCGGGTTGCAGCTCGCCGATGCATGGGCCTCCACGGACAGGTTCGATATTCCGCTTCTGCTCGCCCCCTACCAGAGTTCTCCGCTCGAAAGCGGAATTTTCAGCGGCAACGTCACCTACCGGAGAGGCGTCGGGCTGCAAGGCTCGCTCCAGTTTTCGGACCTTTCGCTCAAGAACATTTCGCGGGAAGCCTTTTCCATTCCCAAGCTGGACGTCTTTGCCGAAAAGGAAAAGATGCAGATTTCGGGAAACATCAGTGCGGGCGAAAGGGCGTGGAACGGGGATTTGCAAATCGACGTCAATGGACTTTTGGAACCGCAGCACCACATTTTCGCCTACTTTACCACGCCGGTCGGCGGAACGGCATGGCTCGACGGCGATATCGATTCGACGATGAAGTGGAAAGGAAAGGCTCAGCTTTCCGGTTCATGGTTTTTGCCGGGAGGTCTCGGCGAAGTCGTCTATACCGATTTCAAGGCCGATGCGACCGGAGACCTGAAAAGCCCGCTCGACAGCCTAGAGCTTTCGTTCCATTCTGATTCCACCGCCATCGACACCAAGCGCGGATTTCCCATTCTGCCGGTTTCGTTCAACGGGACATTCCACGACGGGATCTTCGACATTCCTTCGGCAAGGCTTTCCAACAGCCAAGGTGAATTTATCGCGGGAAGCGCGAGCTACGACCTGAAGAACAAAAAACTCGGAAAGGTTTCGGTCGGCACGGAAAAGTTTTCCCTGGTATGGGACCAGATTCACCAGATCCAGATAAGCGATGTCCGCGGAAGCCTCGACGATTCCGAAAAGGAATTTACGCTATCCCTGGAAATCGACAGCGTTTCGTATAAACTAAACAAGCCGGAATGGGGAAAGGCGGACGCTTCTGCGCGTGGAAAGGCCGTTCTGCACCTGCCCCATGCGGAAAACGGCAGCTTCGCCAACCCGACGCTTGAAGGCAACTTTTTTCTCGACCGAGCCTTCTATCGAAACGAGTTTTCTGTCGATATCGGATTCGGGAGCCTCAGCAAGATTTCGGCGACCCTTTCCGGATTTTTCACCAAGATTCGGCGCACCAAGCCTGTCGTCAAGAAAACGGCAGCCAAGTCGAGACCTGTAAACATCGCCGTCCACATCAGCGATTCGGGTCGCGATACGGTAGCCGTCGCCACGAATTTAGCGAACATTCCCCTGACGCTCGATATCTGGGTGCTCGGAACATCCGACCATCCGCTTCTCCGCGGAGACATCAACAATTCGGGAAACGGTTCCATCGGACTAAAAGACATGTTCCAGTTCGATTTGGAATCGCTCGCCATCTCCTTCCAGGACGTTCCCTGGAACCGAGGCAGCATCAACATTTCGAGCGTGCAGAACCTGCCCTACTGCAAAACGAGCAGCCACCGGGACGATGACGAAACATGCCCGGTGCATCTCGACATCCTGGGTTCCGTCGTCGCCCCGAAACCGATGCCGAGCGCAAACTGCGGCGTTGACGATTCTCCAGCTTCCCTCTATTACAGTGTTCTCCTGGGCTGCATCTCCGAAGAGGAAAGTTCCACGATCGACCGAAACAAGGTCGCGGGAAAACTCATCGGAAGCGTCTTGACCAGCACGGCGAACAAGACGCTCGGCGGAGAATACGTCGGGGACATCGACATGAAATTCAAGCTGTTCAACGAGGAATCCGTCGCCGAAAAGGATTCGAGCTACCTGATGATTCCCATCTCCTTAAACCGCTGGGTCAAGGACCTGAGCCTCGTCTTCGGCTACAAGCAGGACCAGAGCGAAACGCCGACTTACGACCGGGCTATCGAAGCGGGCATCTCTTACATCATCCCGGCATTTTCCGAAGAAGACAAGACGAAAAACCCGGAGCATTACAGTCCCCAACTCGACTTCGGCGCAAGCCTCGTTTCCAAGAACTACATCACCACGACCGAAGAAGACGCTAGCCGCCTCGAAAAGAACATCGGATTCAATTACAGCTACAAGTTCTGGTCTCCGTGCCTCTTCGGCATCGGCAAGTGCAAGGCGTTCACGCCCAAGGACAAGGAGAAGAAATGATCGCTCGCCGGATTCTCCTCGTCATTTTCCTATACCTCGGATTTCTTCACGCCGCGGAAACCGCCGATACGGTCGAAGTGAAGAATCGCTGGAAGGTTTCGTTCATCGGGAACAGCCTCTATTCGGATGAACAGCTCGCGCTCCAGCTCGACATTCCCGAAGAATTCGGAATCGTCGATACGACGAGGCAGGATTTTTTGATGCGCATCGCGAGGACGAACCTCGAACTTCTCTACTATTCCGAAGGCTACTTCAGTTTCACGTCTTCCATGGAAGTTCTGCGGAACCATACCGACCCGGCGGATTCCGTTCCCTACACGCTCTACCGATTCCGAATCGAGGAAGGCGTTCCGTACAAATTCAGCGAAATGAAAATCGATCGGGACATTGCAGCGGACAGCGTTGCACTGAAAGGAATCCGCTTCAAGAGCGGAGCGGCCTACGACCCGACAATCGTCGCCGATGATGTCCAGCAGATCCAGATTCTCTACCGGGAATACGGCTACCTGCATGTGCGAGCGGACTACCTGGAATATCTCGATACGCTGAACCATCTGGTCAATGTGGAAATCTATGTCGATCCGGGAACGCGCGTCCGGATGGGAGACTTTTCGAGCGCGACGAAAAAGCCCGCGCAAATCGCAAAGCTCGATACGAACCACCAGGAAGGGCTTTCCGACACGGCATGGCTCAATCGGCTGTGGCGAATTCCCAAGGGTGAAGTCATCAACGGAAAGACGTATGCGACATTCCGGTCAAAACTCCTTTCCACGCAGATTTTTACATCCGTCCACCTGGAAGATTTTCCGAGAGAGGATGGGCTTTCGGACGTGCGCTTCAACGCCGTCGAGCGGATGCCCGGAGAGACCCGATATTCTGTTTTCTTCGAAGAAGTTTACGGATTTGGCGCATCCGCGATGCTCAAACACAAGAATTTTCTGGGGCATTTCCACGAAGGCTCGGCGAGCATTCTCGTGGCGCAGAACAAGCAGGAACTCATGCTCGGCTATGCAAACCCGCTGCTATTCGGAACGCGCTTCAGCTTCATCCCCACGGCGATTCGCTTTGACGACCACATCAGCTTCAACCACGAAAAGACCTCCCCGCCCGCCTACCCGGACAGCCTCGAAGAACGAAAGGAAATCATCAACCGCGGAGACCTCACGTTCGGCATTTCAAACAACATCCGTTTCCGCGCCTCTCTCGACACGCGCTTCGTACAAAAAAACGAGTCCAAGCTGTTCAAGGTCAAGGGCGAAACGGCTCTCACGTTCGACTATTCGAACGACTACTTCAACCCGACAAAGGGGCTGCGCTTTGCGCCGAAACTGGGCTGGGGCATGAACTTTACCGGGAGCATCCGGGATCCGGAGATGCGAGGCAACCCTTATACTTACGGAGAACTGACAAGCACCGGCTATCTGCCACTCTTCGGACCGTTCCTCTCCGCCGCAAGCGTGAGCTTCGGAAAATTCTTCAACCAGGCCCTCGAAGACGATGCCCGAATCTTTTACCAGGGCGGTTCCCGCACGGTCCGCGGCTACCACTTCCGCAGCATCTACCCGAGCTATACAAGCCTCGACGAAAACGGCGAAGAAATCATCAATACGGGGCTGACACCGCAGTATCTCCGCGTGAACGTGGAACTCCGCATCAACTCCCCGTTCGAAGCGACCAAAAACTGGCAGCTGGTCGAATTCTACGACTGGACGCATGTCTCGGACAAAAGCAGCCTTTACGCCGGGAAAAATAGCGCGGCTCTCGGAACGGGCCTTCGTTACAAATGGCAGTTCCTGACCCTCCGGCTGGATTACACTTTCAAAAAGAAACTTCCGGGATTTTCCCCGGAAGCATTTTCCTTCGACCGAATAAACTTCGACCTGTCGCAGGCTTTCTAGAACTATTCGCGCGTCAAGGTCTTGTATTTGAAGCGTTTCGGCGTGTCCGCGTCTTCGCCCATGCGACGCCTGTAATCCGCCTCGTATTCGCTCCAGTTTCCTTCGAACCAGACGACCTTCGAATCTCCCTCGTAAGCGAGGATGTGGGTCGCTACGCGGTCGAGGAACCAGCGGTCGTGCGAAATGATGACGGCGCAGCCGGCAAAGCGGAGAATCGCCTGTTCCAAAGCCTGCAAGGTTTCGATATCCAAATCGTTCGTCGGTTCGTCGAGAAACAAAAGGTTTCCCGGATGCTGGAGATTCTTCGCCATCAGCACGCGATTGCGTTCCCCGCCAGAAAGGACCGAGAGTTTTTTCTGCTGATCCGCACCGGTAAAGTTGAAAAGCCCGCAGTAGGCGCGACCGTTCATCTTGCGTTCGCCAAGAACGATTTCATCCTTTCCACCGGTAATCGCTTCGAAGACCGTCTTGGAGTCGTCTAAGCTTTCGCGCCCCTGCTCCATCGTAATCATCTCGACCGTTTCGCCGATTTTGAGCGTTCCCGCATCCGGCTTTTCCTTGCCCGTGATAATCTTAAAAAGGGTCGATTTACCGGCGCCGTTCGGGCCGATGATACCGACGATTCCAGACCGGGGAAGCGTAAACGAGAGATCGTCGAACAGGAGCTTTTCGTTGTAAGCCTTGCGCAGATGCTCCGCCTGGATGACGACATTTCCGAGACGCTTGCCGTTCGGGATATAGATTTGCGCGACCTTTACCTGTTCGCGGCTGTCTTCCGCAAGGAGGTCCTCGTAAGCCTTCAAGCGGGCCTTGTTCTTCGCCTGGCGAGCCTTGGGACTCTGTTTCACCCATTCCTGTTCGCGGGCAAGGCGCTTCTGCCTGTCCGATTCGCCCTTTTCCTCGTTCTTCATGCGTTCGAGTTTCTGGTCGAGCCATTCCGCATAGTTCCCCTGCCAGGGAATGCCGCGTCCGCGGTCGATTTCCAGAATCCAGCCGGTGACGTTGTCTAGGAAGTAGCGGTCGTGCGTCACCAAAATGACGGAACCCTTGTATTCGCGCAGGTGACGTTCGAGCCAGGCGACCGATTCCGCATCCAGATGGTTGGTCGGTTCGTCGAGCAGGAGAAGGTCCGGTTCTTCGAGAAGAAGACGGCAGAGCGCTACGCGGCGCTTTTCCCCGCCCGAAAGATTGGTGACAGGCCAGTCCCCCGGCGGACAGTTCAACGCATCCATCGCGATTTCGATTTTTCGGTCGAGACTCCACAGGTCCTCGGCGTCGATCTGGTCCTGCAAGCGACCCTGCTCCTCCATGAGCTTCGTCATCGTGTCGTCGTCCATCGGCTCCGCGAACTTCATCGAGATTTCATTGTAGCGATCGAGAATCGCCTGCTTTTTCTGGACCGCCTGCATGACGTTATCCTTGACGGTGAGATTTGGATCGAGCTGCGGCTCCTGCGGAAGATAGCCCGCCGTGCGGCCCGGTTCAATCCACGCTTCGCCCTGGAATTCCTTGTCAATCCCTGCCATGATGCGGAGAAGCGTCGATTTACCGCTGCCGTTCGTGCCGATAATCCCGATTTTTGCACCGTAATAAAAGCTGAGGGAAATGTCCTTGAGAACCGTCTTTCCAGGAGGATAGGTCTTGGTCATGCGGTTCATGTAGAATACGAATTTTTCGGCCATGGAGCGTCCTTTATTTTGGTTCCTGGGTTGTCGAATCTTGGCGTTTTTCCCGGGCATTTCGGATGATGACGGTCAAGTTCATCGCGATGCCTATCATCAGCAAGAAAGTGACGCAATAGGCGCCGACCGCGGGCTTCACCGTGAGAAAGTCATAGTGTTCCGTCTGGATGGTAACGGACAGGTTATAAATAAAAACCCAGAGCGATACAAAGGCGGCAAGGGCCATCGCCAGCGATCCGGCGGGCGTAAAAAAAGCGCAAACGGCGGCCAAGGCGACCGCGACTATCACGGGAACGATTACCGCCGTCGTCTGGACAGGCTGCTCGAAAAATTCCGAAAGCCGAGGCTCGTTCTTCTTCATTTCCTCGACTACTTTCTTTTCCTTTTCGCCCAGGAACGTTTCTGGCGTTACGCCGGAAATCAGCTCGTAAGTGTTCGGATCCGCAACGACCTTTTCGGCGCATGAAATATTTACCAGCGGAAAGAGGAACGCGAGGAATACCAGGAGAAAGGGAAAGGCTGTGAGCTTTTGCAGGATTTTTGCATTTTTTTTCATAGACACCTCTTAAAACCGGCCCTGTGGAAGTACGCAGCGAAAGCCGATGAAATTCGACCAGTATCGCGGATCTTCCGCCTTCCGCGCTGTCAAGTCCAAATCCTTTTCGGATGCGCTTTTCCACGATCCGCCCTTGAATACACGCTCGTAGCCGAGAAACGAACCGCTCGGATTTTCGCTTTCCACGTAAAACGAAAGCGGCGAATACGTGTCAAGCGTCCACTCGGCGACATTTCCCGCGACATCGAAAAGCCCGAAAGCGTTCGGCTTTGCCGACGCGACCCGCGCAGGAGCTTCCGCCCGGAAAATCGCAAATTCAAACGGACGAGCATTCTTTTTCTCTTCCCAGACAAAGCTCCCGTTTCCGCCGGAACGCGCAGCAAATTCCCATTCCGCTTCTGTCGGAAGCCGCCCTCCGATTTTTTCGCAGAACCTGTTCGCCTGTTCCCAGCTGACATTGTGCGCAGGCACCAAGCTGTCGGAAAATTCAAAGTGCGTCGAATCCCGCATGACTTCGGTATATTCGCCGACGGTCACTTCGGTCTTGCGGATGGCAAACGCCGAAAGGCGCACGGTCCGACCTTTATACAGAAACGCTCCCGAATCGAGTTTCGCCCAGGCTCGGCTCACGTCTTCGGGAAGAGAGTCTTTTGTTTCCGCCTTGAGAGCAGAACTGTCCACAGAATCCACGACAACCGGTGCGGGCATCAGCCATTCCTGGACTTCATCCTCCGCCAGGATATATCCCGGCAAGATGAACTTTCCATCGCCGGCAAAAGTCGAATCGCCGCGTTGGAGAAGCAGCTTCAGAAAGCGGTACTGGTGACGGCTCTTGACGCGGAACCCGTCATATTTCCAGACCGGCTTGTTTTCAAAGACCAGCAAGAATCTGTCTGCGGCGTCGATCGGGGAGTTTTTCCCGGGAAAATTTCCCGCCCATTTCACGTCGATTCGGTTTGCAGAATCCCGAAAGGCGATTTCATAAGAAGAATCCTTTTTCGCAAGCGAGAGCGGAACGACCGCAAGCGAAAGCGTGTCCTTTTCCTGCGCATCCAGCCGGGCGCGAAGGGCCGCATTCAAATCCAGAATTTTTGAAAGCCTTTTCGAAAGCCACTGCGAACGGGCGCGGGAACGGGCAAGGTCAAACGCGGCGAGATACGCTTCATACTGCTGGTCGGTTTTCGACATGCCGCGCGGCGGATTCTTGGGTTTCGGATAAGTCGAATCGAAGCCTCCCGTTCCGCGGTCGATTTCCGCCCGGTTCAAGTCCTCGATAAAAGCATCGTAGAGCGCTTCCGTTTCCAAAAGATTTTGCGTCGCCGCGATCCGCTCCTCGGTGACCGAAGTCTCGATTTGATAGACCGTCGTGTCCTCGGGAAGGCGAACCGGTTTCAAAAAGGAAGTCTTGCCGCTCGAAACCCGCGTCCCGGACGTCACCGGATACATGTGCGGCATCAGGAACGTCGCGTAAAAAAGCCCCGTATCGACCGGAGAAAACGTGACCGGCGCGCGGAAAGAGTTTTGCCCGATGACGACAATCGTCGAATCCGGAACGTCGCCGATGACGACAACTCCCGAAAGAGCCGCGGGCTTTAGCTTCTGCCATTTGCCGTTTTTCAGAAAATAGAGATTTTCGACGCGGGAAGAATAGATGAATTTTTTGTCAAAGTAGATTTCGGCCTCGTCCTGGAAGGGCTTTCGGAGCCTTTCGGCAAAGAATCGCAGACGGCTCGCTTCGAGAACTGAAAGACGGTTTTCCCGCAGGCCAAAAGCGTGCAAAGTCTTGAAGCACTCGGGTTTGGTGCTTCCCGAATACCAGCCGTAGCGGTTTCCCTTGATTTTGCTCCTCAGGTAAAGCCTCCCCGATTCGAGCGGGTAACGAACCTTTTCCGCATGCAGATAGGCGGAATCGCCTCCATCGATGCAGACGTTTTTCGCATTCAAAATCCTGGCGTTTTCCTCGAACTGGTCCTCGGGAACCGTAAAGCGATAATCCCCGGCCTCGCCGGCAAACGCGGACGCAAGCGCAAAAAGGAACAGGAGCCAAGTTTTCAAAGCCATACATTCTCCGACAGGATGTGTGCAATCTATTAAAAAATCGGACACACCGAAAACGGCCTACGCCTTTTTCCCCGAAGGAACGCCCATATAGGTGACAAATCCGCCCGCATCGCCGCCCGAAGGTCCCAGTTCCACGATATAATCCGAAAGCCGGATGACATCGGGATGATGCTCGATCAGAATAACCGTGTTTCCCTGTGACGAAAGCCGCCGAAGCAAGTTCCAGAGAACCTGAACGTCCCTAAGATGAAGCCCGGTCGTCGGTTCGTCGAGAAGATAGAGAACTCCTTTCCGTCCGGCTCCGCGCGAAAGCTCCCCCGCAAGCTTCATCCGCTGGGCCTCTCCGCCCGAAAGAGTCGTCACGGACTGTCCGAGACGCAAGTATTCAAGCCCGACATCGATAAGGCTCTGGAGCCTTTTCACGATTTTAGGCTGGTCCTTGAAAAATTCGCTCGCTTCGTCGATTCGCATCGAAAGTACATCGGCGATGTTTTTCCCTTTGAATTCCACGGCGAGGGTTTCCTGGTTGTAACGCTTGCCCTTGCAGACATCGCAGGTTTCCCACACGTCCGACAGAAAATGCATTTCCACGGATGTCATGCCGCGGCCTTCGCACGCTTCGCAGCGTCCGCCTCCGCGGCTTGAATTGTAGCTGAAACGGTTCGGGCCAAAACCCTTCATCTTCGAAAGTTCCATCTTCGCGAACAGATCGCGAATCGGATTCAGCGCATCGGTAAAGCTCGCCGGCGTCGAACGAGGCGTTCCCGAAATAGGGCTCTGATCGACAGCGAGAACTTCCTTGACCGTTTCCGGGAAAATCGCCCGCAGCCGAGCCTTCCGACGCTTTTCGCCGCGCCCAAAGGCGTCTTGCATCAGCGGCAAGATTTCATCCATGACAAGCGAACTTTTCCCCGAACCCGAAACGCCGCAGACCGTCGAAATCCGGTTTTCCGGAAAGCGGACAGAAACATTTTTCAGGTTGTGCGAAGAAAGATTCCGAAACTCGAGGAACGGAGCATTTGCCGAAATAGGATCTATCGGCGGATTGTAAACGGGAACGCTGCCGGTCAAGTATTTGACCGTTTCGCTCTGCGGGAACTTTTTCAAGGCAGACTTTTTTGAAAGCTGCCTAGGCGAACCCTCGGCGACCACCTCGCCACCATATTCCCCGGCAAGCGGTCCCATATCGATCAGATGGTCTGCGCCACGAATCATTTCCAGGTCATGCTCCACCACGATCAGCGTATTTCCCAAGTCCCGCAACCGATACAGGGAATCGAGCAGTTTTTTCGTATCGCTCTGGTGAAGCCCGATCGTCGGTTCGTCGAGCACGTACATCACGCCTTCCAGTCCACTGCCGATTTGGCTCGAGAGGCGAATCCTCTGGGATTCTCCGCCCGAAAGCGAATCCCCCGCCCGGTCCAAGTTCAAGTATCCCAGCCCGACATCTTCGAGGAATCGGAGCCTGCCCAGAATTTCCCGGAGAAGCGGCGCTGCGATTTTCTTCCGGGATGCGTCCAACGGCAAATTTCGGAACCATTCGGTCGCCGCGTGGATGCTCATCGCCGAAGCCTCGGAAATATTTTTCCCGTCGATCGTCACGGCGAGAATTTCGGGCTTTAAACGAAGCCCCCCGCAAGCCGGGCATCTTTCGCCCGATCGCAAGATTCCTAATCCCGCACACCGTTCGCAGGCGCCCCAGTGCGTGTTGAAACTGAACTGCTTCGGGTCAAAATCCTGCTTCAGGTAATAGCGGCAATATCCGCAGCTCGGGAAAAGCGAATGCGGATGAATTTTTCCGTCAACGCGAAGGGCGACGGAATGCGAACCATCGTGAAAAGCCCGTTCCAGGGAATCGACAAGGCGCGCCGCATTGGATTTCGAAACCGGAACCGTATCCGCCACGGCATAAGCCTCCTTCACCGATTTCGGCGAGTTTTCAAGCGGCAGTTCATACGACTTTCCGTCGAGCAAAACCTTTCGGTAACCCAGTTCCCGCAAGCGGTCCGAAATTCCGGGAAGCTTTTCCGCCTCGGAAGCCATCCATTCACCGTTCGAATCTGCGATAAAAATCGGGGCGAGCACTTCGGCGAGTTTTCCCGTTGAATTTTTCAGAAGACTTTCGGCAATCGAGGAAACCGACGACGATTCCAGCGGACGCCTGCAATGCGGACAGTGCGCCGTTCCAGCCCGCGCCCAGAGAATCCGAAAGTAATCGTAGATTTCGGTAAGCGTCGCCACGGTGCTCCGCGGACTTTTTGATGCGCATCCCTGGTCAATTGCAATCGCCGGCGAAAGCCCACGGATAAAATCGACCGAACCGCGATCGAGACGTCCTAAAAAGCGCCGCGCATAGGTGCTCAGTGTTTCCACAAACCGACGCTGTCCTTCCGCAAAAAGCGTGTGAAAAGCGAGACTCGACTTTCCCGACCCGGAAACGCCCGAAATCACCGTCAGCCGGTGCCTCGGAATCGTCACCGAGAAATTTTTCAGGTTGTGCTTTCTCGCCCCGACGACCTGAATATCCAAGCTTTCGGAACTTTCCCGATGGCGAACCGCCTTGGACATTTCCGCATGTTCCGGGAAGAGAACTTTTGCAAGAAACTTCCCCGTCAGAGACCTGGGATTTCGTGCGACATCTTCGGGAGTTCCCGTCGCCACGACTTCTCCGCCCCGCTCACCGGCATCCGGACCCAGATCGACAATCCAGTCCGCGCACTTGATGACATCCATGTTGTGTTCGATGATCACCATGCTGTTTCCGAGGCTCCGCAAGCGGGCAAGGCACCCAAGCAAACGGCGAATATCCTCGAAATGCAGCCCAGTCGTCGGTTCGTCGAGAAGATACAGAGTCTTTCCCGTTCCAGGCCGTCGAAGCTCCGTCGCAATCTTGATGCGCTGCGCCTCCCCGCCAGAGAGCGTCGTCGAAGGTTGCCCGAGCGTCAAATATCCGAGTCCCACTTCCTGCAAGAGCCGTAAGGGTTCCGCGATTTTCGGCACGTCCGCAAAAAATTCCAGGGCGCTGTCGATCGACATATCGAGAACATCCGTAATCGTTTTTCCCCGGTAATGGAC
>CAVKXR010000024.1:0-17759 GCA_963660275.1 Oscillospiraceae bacterium | reverse complement strand
CTCTAGGACGACCGTTTATTGCAAGAAGTTTTACAAGCCACTTAAATTCATCCTTTCAGGAATTACGTCAGGAATTCCGAATCCGTGTGATATTCAATTATCCGCTCAGACGCCCCTCATCCCTCTCACCGTGTCCTGCGTCCCTTCTAACTACTATCCACTGATTCCTGTTTTCTGATTTCTATCAACTAATAACTATCAACTAAGCTCTAAGTTCCGATTACTCCACTTTCCATCCATTCCTAAAATTTTTTTCTAAAAAGCCTTGTCTTAGAGTAAACTCTAGGTTGTAAATTATAGAAGTAAAACATTTGGCAAGGATGTTGGTGAATGTTGGATTCGGAGAAACTGTCTCGATTGGAAAAGTATCTCGCGGACTTGAAAAGTGTCGCGGTCGCCTTTTCGGGCGGCGTCGATTCCTCGTTTTTGCTGAAAACGGCACACGATGTCTTGGGCGAAAAGGCGCGTGCCGTAACGGTTTCGTCTTGCTTTGTTCCCGAAAGAGAACGTCTTTCGGCGAAGCGTTTTTGCGAGGAAGAAAAAATCCGGCAGGAAGTTCTCGCGGTAGATCCGCTTGAAATAGGCGGTGTCCGGGAAAATCCTAAAAATCGCTGCTACCTGTGCAAGAAGAGCATCTTTGAAAACATTTGCCAAATCGCTAAGAGAGAGAATTTGCAAGCGGTCATCGACGGGACAAATGCCGATGACGTGGGAGATTACCGCCCGGGACTTTTGGCTCTTTCGGAACTTCACATCAAAAGCCCACTCAAGGAATTGGGATTTACCAAAGCGGATATTCGGGAAGCATCAAAACTTGTCGGGCTGAAAACCTGGGATCATCCTTCTTTTGCCTGTCTCGCGAGCCGTTTTGCCTATGGGGAAACGCTGACCAGGGAAAACCTCGAAAGGGTGGAAAGGGCCGAGGACTTTTTCCTTTCAAAAGGCTTTCGGCAGATCCGTGTCCGGGTTCACCAAAATCTCGCACGGATAGAAGTCTTGCCGCAGGATTTGGAAAAAGTTTTCCGGTTGCGTTCCGAGATTACAGATAAATTAAAAGCGTTGCGTTTCGATTATGTGACCGTGGATTTGTGCGGTTTTAAAAGCGGTTCGATGAACGTGAATCTCTGAGGGTAAAATGGAAAAAACGGAAAACTTGGAATTTGCCAAATTGGATTTGGACCGTGAAAATCGGACGGGATTTCCCGAGGTCGTTTTTTGCCAAGGGAAAAGCGATGAGCATCTTGCCCAAATATGCAAGACGTTGCTTAAAAAAAACGGCAAAGTCTTTGGGACGCGCGCTTCGATGGAACAGGCCGAAATGCTTCAAAATGAATTGGGGAAAGAGGTGAAATACGACCGAATCTCCCGGCTCTTGAAAATTCAGAGGGAACCTTTGGACGCTCAAAATGGCATTGGAAATATCGCAATCTGCTCGGCGGGGACGGCGGACATTCCCGTTGCAGAAGAGGCTGCGGGAACGGCGGAGTATTTCGGCGGAAATGTACATCGTTTTTTTGACATCGGGGTTGCCGGAATTCACCGTCTTTTGGATAAGGTGAATGAAATACGAAAAGCGAACGCCGTGATCGCTGTAGCCGGAATGGAAGGAGCCTTGGCGTCTGTTTTGGGAGGCCTTGTCAAAGTTCCGGTGATTTGCGTTCCGACTTCGGTGGGGTACGGGGCGAACCTGAACGGAATTTCCACACTGCTTTCGATGATCAATTCCTGCGCGAACGGAATTTCTGTCGTCAATATCGACAACGGATTCGGAGCGGGATATATTGCCACACAAATTAATCGCTTGGCGGAAGGTATCCGATGAAAAGTCTTTATTTTGAATGTAATTCTGGAATCAGCGGAGACATGGCTGTCGCCTCGATGATAGGTCTCGGCGCGGACAGGGACGCTTTGCTGAGAACGCTGGAGACTATTCCGGTGGATGGTTTTCGGATTAAAATTTCCCACGTCCAGAAATGCGGAATCAACTGCAACGATTTCGATGTCGTCCTGGATGTGTCGCATGAAAATCATGACCACGATATGGAATTTCTTTTTGGGAAAGAACATCATCATCACGAACATTCCCATCATCACGAACATCGCGGGATTTTGGAAATCAAGGAGATTATCCAGAAAACGGAAATGTCGGAAAATGCCCGATCGCTTGCCGGAAGGATTTTTGAAATTATCGCTCGGGCGGAAAGCAAGGCACACGGAATTCCTGTGGAACAGGTACATTTTCACGAAGTCGGCGCAGTCGATTCCATTGTGGATGTCATCGCTCTTTCTGTATGCCTGGACGATTTAAAAGAAAAATTCCAGATCCAAACTATCTATGTGCCGTTTCTTTGCGAGGGGCGTGGGACTGTTCGCTGTGCCCATGGAATTTTGCCGATTCCCGTTCCGGCAGTCGCAAACATCGCACAGGAAAATGCATTGAAGCTTTCCTTCATCGATGAAGAAGGTGAATTTGTCACGCCGACGGGAGCCGCGTTTGTTTCTGCGGTAAAGACTGGGGAAAAGCTTCCGGATCGGTTTGAAATTTGCAAGGTTGGGCTTGGCGCCGGGAAAAGAAATTACAACCGCCCGAGCATTTTAAGGGCTTTTTTAATCGAAGAATCTCCTGCTGAAAATTCCGACGAAAAGCCTTCTTTTTTGAACGATAAAGTTTTTGAACTGAACACCAACATCGACGACTGCACCGGTGAAAATTTGGGATTCCTCTCGGAACTCCTTTTGCAAAACGGTGCGTTGGATGTAACATTTACACCGTGCTTTATGAAAAAGAATCGCCCGGCGAATATGCTCACGGTTCTTTGCAAGGCGGAAAATGTAAAGGCTTTAGAAAAGCTCGTCTTTCTGCATACGACGGCGATAGGAATCCGTATTTCGGAAAAGGAACGCGTCGTTTTGCCGCGGACAGAAGTTTCCGTTCCGACGGAATGGGGAAATGTTCGCGTTAAAGTCGTCCGGATAGGCGACGTGCAAAAAATCTATCCCGAATATGAAAGCGTGAAAACGGTGAGCCTGGAAAAAGCCTTGCCGTTTGATGCCGTCTATCAAAAAGTCTTCGGCATCGCTGAAAAATTTCTAAACGAAAACCAACCATAATTCAATCACGGAGGTCCAATATGGCTTGTTTGTTAGTCCCACTCGCAGAAGGAATCGCTGTTTCGGCGGTGAAGCGGGTCGCTTTGCGTTCCGGCAAGGATGCGAGCGAAACGGTTCAGAAGATAAATGAAAAAATTTCCGTTCTGGAAAAGATGCTCTATGGCGGAAGCTTCTTGCTCGCCGTAGAACATTTTTACCATGGAGAGCTGACGGTCGTTCCGCCTTTCCTGACCGCGATGGAGTCTTCTGCGGAGACGGCGGTAATGCTCAAGGAAATGGCGACGAATGGCGTCGGAATGGCCGCTTTGACGACTGCAGTGTGGGCGCTGTGGCTCGGAGCGGGCGCTCTGAAGAAAAAAATCCGGCAACGGCGAAAAAATGCGGAGGGCCTATGTGCCTGATTCTTTCCGTTTTGGCAACGCTTGCCTATCTGAAACTTTTCGTTTCCCAGTCCAGGCGACAGCTGGATTCGAAAAGCGCGAAAACGACGTTTCTCATGTTTTTGGGCGCAAGCCTGATGTGGAGCGTTGACGGATTCGCCGCGGTGATGAACGGGGAAAGTTTTCTGGATTTGAGCAAGGAAGATTTCTTTCTCGGATTGATTGTCGTCTGCTGCGGGAGCGCGTTTTACGTCGTGTCGCAAAAATGGAAGTCCAAGAGGGAATGTTCATGAGCCTAAGGATGTTCTCGGGTCTTGCCTCTGTTTCGGCGTTGCTTCTTTCGGCGACGCTTGCCCAGGCGGAAGTCAAGGACTACAAGACTTACAAGACCGACGACAAGAATGTTCCGGTCGTCTATTTCACGCGGGACATTTCGCCAGAAGGCTTGGTCAAGGTCTATCGGGCGATGGGCTGGAAACCTCATGGAAAGGTCGGTGTGAAGATCAGCACGGGAGAGCCTCCCGCGTCCAACTATCTTCGCCCGGCCCTCATCAAGAACCTGGTGAAGGATGAACTCGGCGCGACCATTGTGGAATGCAACACGGCGTATGGGACAAACCGTTCCGCAAACGCGATGCACAAACAGGTTGCGAAGGATCACGGCTTTCTCGACATCGCTTCGTTTGACATCCTCGACGAGGACGGCTACATGGAAGTTCCCATTGCGGGCGGTGAAAACATCCAGGTCGACTATGTCGGTAGCCATTTCAAGAATTATGACTCTTACTTGGTGCTGAGCCATTTCAAGGGGCATACGAGCGGTGGCTTTGGTGGGGCTATCAAGAACCTTTCGATTGGATTTGCCAGCGGTATTTCTGCGGAAAAGTCGGGCAAGGCCTGGATTCATTCGGCGGGAAAGGTCACGGACAACCAATTCTTTAATTTCCTGAAAGGGCATGATAATCAAGTTCACTTCCTGGAATCGATGGCGGAAGCGGCGAAAGGCGTCTGCGACTACATGGGAAACGAGAAAGGCATCGCTTTCGTGAACGTTCTGAACCGTCTGAGCGTCGATTGCGACTGCAACGGGAATCCCGCAGAACCTGACATGCACGACATCGGCATCCTGGCTTCGACCGACCCGCTTGCGATAGACCAGGCGAGCATCGATCTGGTCTTCACCGCCAAGGACTCCGAAAAGCTCGTGGAACGCGTCGAGAGCCGCAAGGGCCGTCACACGTTGGAACATGCGGAAAAGATCGGGCTGGGCAAAGGCTCGAGAAAGTACAGGCTTGTGGAGATTAAATAGCCGATAAGAATAAAAATTGAAGGCGCAACTTATGAAGAAACTTTTGCTTTCGTTTGTATTCAGTGTTGCCTTGATGGCAGGTTCGTGCGCCTTTGCAGAAACTTCCGGGTATGGAGGAACTATGAAAATCAGCGTTTCGGACGGAAAAACTAAAATAATTTACGAACTGAATGGCAACGAGCAGAGCATGGCGCTTTACAGCCAGCTTCCGCTTAAAGTCCAGATTGAAAACTACAGCACAAATGAAAAAATCTTTTACCCACAAGAAAAGCTTCCGCTAAAAAACGGACTTGAAGGTTCAGGCGATTCCGGGACTCTGGCGTATTTTTCGCCGTGGGGAAACGTCGTTCTGTTCTACGGAAAATTCAATGAATATCCCGGACTTTTTATCCTTGGAAAAGCTGTCAGCGGTGCGGAAAACATAAAGGATCTTTCCGGCAGTGTGACTGTGGAGGTGGAAAAATAAATGCTAGAAACTATCCAGCGCGAAGCCGTCTATCTTTGGTTTTACTTTGACGTGCAGATTCGGGAGATATTTTGGTTCTGGGTCTTCGGAATCGTTCTCGGATCGTGCGTCTCGGTATTCTTCAAAAATTCGATTCATCGTTGGGCGGAACGAATCGCGGGCAAGGTTCCCGGCATTATATCGATTATCGCGGCGAGCGCTCTCGGAATCGCTTCGCCGCTCTGCATGTATGGAACGATTCCTATCTGCGCGGCCTTTGCAAAAAAAGGCGTCAAGGAAGATTTTCTCGCCGCATTCATGATGTCGAGCGTCCTGTTGAATCCGCAGCTTATCGCCTACAGCGCGGCGCTCGGAACGGGACTTTTGTGGACGCGAATCGTTTCCTGCTTTCTCTGCGGAATTGTCGCCGGGCTTCTTGTCCGAGCGTTTTTCTACAAAAAAAAATCCGACAGGCATTTTTTCAATTTCTCGGGATTCGGCGAACCGCACAATCACGACACCGACCCGAATATCGCTTTGCGCTTTGTCAAAAATATCTGGCGTAATGTCCGGGCGACCGGTCCCTGGTTTTTACTCGGAATCGCCCTGTCCGCTGTTTTTCAGCGCTATGTTCCCGGCGAAGCGATCGGGAAGCTTTTTGGGGAAAACGAAGGCTTTGGAATCCTGCTCGCAGCCGGTGCAGGCGTCCCGCTTTACGTGTGCGGCGGCGGAACGATTCCGCTTTTGCTGGAATGGCTTTCAAACGGGATGAGCTATGGCTCGGCGGCGGCGTTCATGCTCACCGGTCCTGCGACGAAAATCACGAATCTCGGTGCGCTGAAAACGGTTCTGGGATTTCGAAATTTCGCCATCTATATTGCGTTTGTCGTCCTGTTTTCTCTTTTTGTCGGCGGAATCACCAACTGGGTGCTTTTTTAACTGGAGAAAAGTTATGGCGAAGGCGAAAAAAGTCCGTTGAAAGTTTAATTTGCTACATTGAAAGGAAATTATTTCAAAGGATTTTTGAACGATGCAATTTCCTCCAGTGAAAGAACAGATGGACATCCTGCTCCGCGGTGTTGCGGAGATTATCCCGGCAGACGAACTCGAACAGAAACTTCAAAAGTCTTATGATTCGGGAATTCCTCTGCGGGTCAAGCTGGGTGTCGATCCGACAGCTCCGGACGTGCATCTGGGGCATACCGTTGTCATGCGCAAGCTTCGCCAGTTTCAGGATTTGGGACATACCGTTGTCCTGATCGTCGGCGATTATACGGCGCAAATCGGCGACCCTTCCGGGCGGAACAAGGCGCGCCCTCGCCTTTCGCACGAAAAAGTTCTTGAAAACGCAAAGGAATACCAGCAGCAGTTTTTCCGTGTCGTCCGCGAAGACCGCGTCGAAATCCATTACAACGGCGAATGGTTCAGCAAGCTCCCGTTTTCGAAAGTCACGGAACTCATGGGGCAGTTTACCGTGGCGCAGATGCTCGAACGCGAAGATTTCCACAACCGTTACGCGTCGAACAGTCCCATCAGCCTGCACGAGTTCATGTATCCGATGATGCAAGGCTACGATTCCGTCGCCATCCAAAGCGATGTGGAACTCGGCGGAACGGATCAGAAGTTCAACGTTTGCCGCGGACGCGACCTCCAGATGTACGAAAAGATGCCACTCCAAATCGGGATGTTCATGCCGATTCTTCTCGGAACGGACGGCAAGGCCAAGATGAGCAAGAGCCTCGGTAACTATGTCGGTGTGAGCGAACCTGCCGACGTGATGTATCACAAGATCTACAACTTGGCGGATTCCATCGTCGAAAACTGGTTTGAACTTCTGACCGACGTCCCTCTCTCGGAAATCCGGAAGATGATGGCGGACATCCAGGCGGGAACACTCAATCCGAACGTCGCCAAGGACATTCTCGCGAAGGATATCGTTTCTCAGTATTACGGAAAGGATGCCGCCGAAGCCGCAGCGCTCAAGGAAAAGGAAATTCACAGCGGAAACGCAATTCCGTCCGATGCGAAGGAATGTTCCGTCGCTGTAGGCTCTCATAAAATTCTGGACTTGCTGGTCGAAATCGGCGCGTTCAAGTCCAAGGGCGAAGCCCGTCGGATGGTCCAGAATGGAGGCGTAAAAGTCGCCGGAGAAAAGATTTCCGACCCGATGCTCGAATACGGCATCCAGGGCGCAGACAAGTTGCTCATCCAGGTCGGCAAGCGAAACTTCTTCAAGGTGAACTTCTGATGACAGGAGACACCCTGATCCTCGGGCTGAACCCGACGTGGCAGCGTCTCTTCCTTGTCGATGAATTTAAGCCCGGAGAGATCAACCGCCTTTCCCGGGTCGAGGAATTCGCTTCGGGCAAGGGCATCAACTGCGCCCGCGTCCTTCGGGTCCTCGGTGGGGATTTCATCCTTTCGCATTTTTTGGGCGGCGACCGCAGCGTGTCCATTTGCGATGAAGTCGCCGCAGCGGGCATCCGGCAAATTCCCATCTGGATCGGGGCATCGACCCGAATCTGCACGACGATTGTGAGCAAGGGCGACACGACGGAACTCATCGAACCTTCGCCGAAAATCACGGAATCCGAGAACAGGGATTTTCTGCAGACTATCGGAGAAATCTGGGGCGACGTAACAAACGTCGTTCTCTGCGGTTCGTTGCCATCCGGTTTCCAGCTAGAAAATTTCTCCAAGCTGGATCTGACCGGAAAGCGCCTTTTTATCGATGCGGTCGAAGGCTTTGACGATTGGCTTGAATACGGCGTGGAGCTTCTCAAGATTAATTTGTCCGAATACTGCAAACTCTTGCAGCGTTTCGGAATCCCGCAGATTACGTCTAGCCCGCAATTCTGGAAGATGACCGCTTCGACGCTCCTCGAACGCTTGCCGATTAAAAATCTGGTTGTAACTGACGAAGATTCTCCGATTCACGTGTTCTATGTGCAGGAAGGAAAGTTCATGGGACTTAGCCTGCAACCGCCGACAGTCAAGGTTGTAAACGACATCGGAGCGGGCGATTCCTTCCTCGCCGGCTGGCTTGCCGCGGATTTCCTGGGTCTTCCCATTTCGGATCGCTTGGCGAAAGCGGCGGCGGTCTCGGCGGCTCGCTGCGAAGTCGATCGCCCGTGGAACATCGATTTGGGACGAGTCTCTTCCTTCGAATCGGATCTACTCCCCTTGGTTGAAAAAATTGCGGACTGATATGGGCAAAACGCTGGTGGCGATTCCGTCGCCGATGGAATGGAAGGTTCTCTACCCGAAAGAGCCGTTTGGCAAGACGGTGGAGCGACCGTTGAAACTTAGCCCGTATTTCGATGCGGCATGTCTCGGAATCGGTCTCGTGGGATTTGGTGGGCAGCTGGCAAAGCTCCTGTTCCAGAAAGAATATTCCCGGGTGATTGTTGTCGGTATCGCCGGCGCGCTTCCGGGGAGCGGTTTAGTTCTCGCCGATACGGTTCGGGTCGATGAAGAATGCGTTGGAGACGAAGGCTATGTCCAGTCGGACTCGTTTAAACCGTATTTTCGTCGCCCGCAGATTTTTCGGGCTTCGCCTGCTCGAACGGCGCCTTCGCAAATCGCTGCGCTTCCGGGAGTTCGGGGCGTTTCCGTCAATACGCTGACGGCGAGTTCCCAAATCCTGGACTGTCGCGCAAAGTTTTTCGGGGCAAAAGTCGAAGCGATGGAAGGCGCCTCTGCCTTTGCCGTTGCAAAAGCGATGAACACCGAAGTCTTTGAAATCCGCACGATCAGCAATTTCACGGGCGATCTGGATGAATCAAAATGGAACTTGCGGCATTCGCTGCGCACGCTCGCCAAGGAGATTCTCGACCCGATGATTCAGGGGGAATCGATATGATTCCTCTCCGCCTGGGAATTTCCACATGCCCCAACGATACTTATATCTATGAGGCGCTGATTTCGGGATTGGAATGTTCGCCTTTCAAGTGGAGCGTTACGTTTGCCGATGTGCAGACGCTGAACGAAATGGTTTTGCAGGGGAAGCTCGATGTCGCCAAGGTGAGCTGTGGCGTCTTGCCGCTAGTTCAAAGCGACTATCGCTTGCTTTCCTGTGGCGGGGCCATGGGTTTTGGCTGCGGGCCGCTCCTGCTTTCTTCCAGAAAAGGGCAGCTTTTTGCTCCCGATGAAGAAACGCTCTTGCCCGGAAAAAACACGACCGCCGCGCTCCTCTTTCGGTTTTGGGCATCGGAAGCGCAGGGCATTTCGCATCCGAAGGTTTCCTACGCATTTTTTGACGAGGTTTATTCCTCCCTGTGTTCAGACCGGAAAAAGCAGGGTGTCGTCATCCACGAAAAACGTTTTACCTGGTCCGATGACAATCTGGGACTTTTGGCCGATTTGGGCGCTTTTTGGGAATTTCGGACAAAGTCGCCGATTCCTCTGGGGTGCGCCGTTGCGAAAAAATCCCTGGGCGAAGAGGCGATTCTTGTCGTTGAGCGGGAAATTCGAGAAAGCCTAGAGGTAGCGCGTTCAAGGAAAAAACTTGTCTCCGATTTCATCCGAAGCAAGGCGCAGATTGCGGACGATTCCGTTATCGAACGTCACATCCGTCTCTTCGTTTCCGACTTTACCCGGGAAATCGGCAATTCGGGCAAAAAGGCTCTTGAGATTTTGGCGCAACACGTTTCTTTGTAAAAAAACAAAAACAAACGCCGTTTCCAAAAGGAAAAACTTCGATTGTAAAAAATATTTTTACGGAATGGCGATATTTTAACCAAAACTTTATTTATTTTCCCAAAGTATCATTTTCAAGGGAGTCTTGTTATGGACTTGGTTCAGCAACTGGAACAGGAACTCGAAGCTTTCAAGCGAGAGTACGAAAAGTTCGAAAAAGGCAATAAATCGGCAGGAACTCGCGCCCGCAAGGTCCTACAGGACATCAAGCGTTCTTGCCAGGAACTTCGTGTCTCCATCCAGGGCGTCAAGAAAGATTCCGAACCGAAAAAAATCAGGAAGAAGGAGACTTGTCCTAGAAATCGATAGCGGAACAATGGGAAATACCATGAAAAAATGCTTTTTTGCAAAGATTTATCATGAAAATGGTTTGACTAAAGCTATTTTTGAAGGTATATTCCACAATGTGATTTGTTGCACAGGGAAGTTCCCTTGTCGCTAATCCGAATGGACTATGGTGAATTTTATGTTTCATGATTGGAGAACTCTAGCAGTATGACCCTAAAGAAAGTATTCGTAGTTCTTGCTGGGGCTATGCTCTTTTCTGGATATGCTTCGGCAAAGGCTATTAATGTGCCGGGCGATTACGAAAAGATCGCGGACGCTCTAGGCAACGCAGACGCTGGCGATACCATTTACGTCAAGCGCGGAACCTACAACGAAAACATCACGCTTGTCATGGGCGTTGTTCTAAAGGGTGAAGATCCCTTGACGACGATTATTGACGGTGGACGCCGCGGACCGACCGTCATGGGAACATCCGGTGCGGAAATGTCTCACTTCACCATCCGGAATGGAATCGAAGGCATTCTTTGCGAAAACGCTGCCCCCTACATCCACCACTGTTACGTGATGGACAACAAGGCAACCGGCATCGCAGCCTTTATCTCCCTGCCGAATCTTCGCAACAACGTGGTGTACGGGAACCGCTGGTCCGGCATTCTCGCCTGGGGGGCGAAATCGCTCGACGCCTATGTTGAACAGAATGTGGTTCTGCGCAACGGCTATTCGGGACTTGCCCTCAAAGGTCCGTCGAACATTGTTGCCCGTAACAACATCTTCATGGAAAACCATTATTACGGTGTCTTTGCCGACCCCGCTGCGGGACAGACAAAGATCGAATACAACAACATCTACAAGAACTACTATCCGTTTAACCGTTTCATCAAGGTGAACCGGACGAACGTTTCCCTGGATCCGAAATTCATCAGCCCGTCTCTCTCCAAGCCGAATTTCTTCTGCAATTCCAAGTCCCCGATGCTCAAGCGTGGCAAGGGAAAGCTCGATATCGGTCTTTTAGCTCATGATGTGGTTACCGAAAAGGAAGAGGAAGTGGCGGAAACCCGCAATCCGGATACGGATGGTGACGGTCTCTGCGATCCTTGGGTCTCCGAAGAAGGTCTCTC
Source organism: Oscillospiraceae bacterium (assembly GCA_963660275.1). Taxonomy (GTDB): domain Bacteria; phylum Fibrobacterota; class Fibrobacteria; order Fibrobacterales; family Fibrobacteraceae; genus Hallerella. Next base: position 6,410 of record CAVKXR010000024.1, on the reverse strand, counting down.
CGAAAAGTATTCGGCTGTCTGTTCGGGAATTGACAACTGCCCGGAAGATGCGGAAGATGTTGACGGTTTCCAGGACGATGACGGTTGCCCGGACCCGGACAATGACCGCGACGGTATTTGCGATCCTTGGGTTGAAGCCAGCGGTCTTCTCGACAAGTATGCGCACACTTGCAAGGGGGCGGACGCCTGCCCGGATAATCCCGAAACCCTGAACGGCTATAAGGATGAAGACGGCTGCCCGGATGAAGTCCCTGTTCCGCCGAAGAAAGTCTTTGTCCTTGAAGGTGTAAACTTTGAGTCGGGAAAGGCGACGATTACCAAGGATTCCGAAGTTTCCCTGCGCAAGGTCGTCGATATTATGGAAGCTTTCCCGGAAACGACTTTTGAAATTGTCGGTCATACGGACAATGTCGGCAATGCTGCCAAGAACAAGCAGCTCTCTGCAGATCGTGCCGCCGCCGTTAAGACGTTCCTCGTCGAAAATGGAATTGCCGACAATCGCATGATAACTCGTGGTGCTGGCGATACGCAACCGAAGGCCTCTAACAAGACTCCGGAAGGTCGCGCCCAGAACCGCCGCATTGAATTTATCCGCACGGATATTAAGTAAGGAGAAGGTTAGGTGATGACACGCTTTAGCTTCATCAAGACAACAGCTGTAGGGCTTATCTGCACGAGTGCAGCGTTTGCTTCTCCCTCGTATTCCCCGCATAAGTACCAGCAGAACGATTGGTTCGGCGAATTCGGTAGCAACAATACGGCGATGTACGTGAACCCGGCAGGGATTGCGGAAACAGACCAAATCGAGCTTTCTATCGGCTATTTCAGCACGATCAGCGGCGAAGCGTCCCAGGAATACGGTTCCTTGACGATTCCGTTTGGATACAACCACACGTTGGGCATTTCGTTCTTTGAAAACGGTGCCAGCGTCGATGGCGGTTATTCCTATACCGAAAATGCCTACATGATCGGCTATGCCTATCGTCTGATGCACTGCTTGGCCTTGGGCGTCGATCTTTCGATTCTCCAGATCAACCAGTTCGATATGAACAAGCAGTTGACGATGGGAGCGGACATCGGTATCGCCTGGAATCCGATTTCCAATTCCAGATTTGGTAGCTTGACTGTTGGGGTGGCGTTCCAGAATGCACTAGCCCCGGCTATCAGCACGGAAGAAAAGAATACTTCCTACCATTTCGTGTTCATGGGGGCAGACGAATCCTATAAGGTTCCGAGCAACCTGAACTTCTCGCTTTTCTACCGCGGATTTAACCGTCTGCTCGAAGCGAAAGCGGAACTTTCCATCATCGATGTCCTCCACGATGACAAAGAGGGCGGCGATGGAATGAATCTCGAAACGAGCTTTACATTAACATATTATCTGAGCTCTCACCTAGGTGTTCGCCTTCGTTTTACGAAGGAAGGCTATCCGGTGCTCGGTGCTACGGTGAATGTTAAGGATGTGACGATTTTCCGTTACTTGGCTCTTGACCTGGAAATGTCTCACGATGACATCGTCGAAAAGAAAAACCGCGGATTTATCTGGGCAGTGAAGCTTACTTCCCGTTTCGGCAATACGCGTGAAGAAAACATCGGTGAAGATCGTTACCGCCGTTTGAAGATTGAACCGGAAAACGATTACCGCGCTGCGATGCGTCTTTACCTGAACCGCCAGTTCCTGGAAGCTGCGTATGCGTTTGGCAAGGTCCAGACCAAGTATCCGGCTTTCCATTTGGTGGACCAGGCCGCATTCTACAAAGGCAAGTCCTTTGAAAATATGCGGATGCACAAGGCTGCCAAGGCTGTCTATGATGATGCAATCAAGCGTTATCCGCAGAGCGACCAGCGGGCTAAGTATCACTTCCAGCTGATGAATATCGATTACAAGGAAGGCAAGTATAATGATGCGATGGTCAAGTACCAGTACATCGTACAGCATTATAGCGAAAGCGATGTGAAGGCCGATGCGGACTATATTGCGGGCCAGATCAAGTTCGAACAGGGACTCTATCAGGAATCTATCGACTTGCTTTCGGCAATCCTTCCGGGAAACGCCAACTACTTCTATGCGCGCTATACGATGGGTATCGCCAATAGCCGCATGGGCAAGTGGGACGAAGCGGAAAACTGCTTCCGCGACATCATCGATCAACCGGCGTCCAACCAGTCCGAAATGGATCTCCAGGATGCGGCAAAGGTCAAGCTGGGACACATCTATTTCTCTGGCGAGAACCCGAACATTCCAGAAGCTGCCGGTCTTTATGGACAGGTCAAGCCGGGTTCTCCGGTCTATGACGAAGCGATGCTCGCTTTGGGATGGTCCTTCCTGAAGGTGAACAAACCGGACGAAGCGATTAAGTATGCCCAGTGGATTATCAAGAATATGCCGGATTCCTTCCTGCTTTCGGAAGCGTATCTTGTCGAGGGATATTGCTACTACATGAAGAAGGACTACGGTAATGCGGAACGTTCTTTGACGCAGGCTGAAAAACTCACGGAACAGCCGGTTGTTTCCATGGCGGCTCGCGATAGCGCTCGCAAAGCCTATGAGGACAACGAAGCTCACTTTGACAGCGTCCAGGCCAAGGCTCTAGACCTTTCCCGTCAGTTGCCGACGCCTCGTGTCGAAATGAAGCGTTCCCAGCTGCGTCCGGACTTTGACAAGGCGAACGCTGCAATTGACGACTATGCGAAATTCATGCAACGTTCCCAGCAGAGCGATCGTTTTGAATCCAACCGCAAGCGCGTTCTTGAAGATGCCGGCTTTACGCTCGCAACCGTCAAGACGAAGAAGGCCGAAAGCGGTGGCGGTTCGGGATCGGCGAACTCTCAAGAGCTTCAGGAACTGGACAACCTGGAAGATTTGGAGTAATTTAACAATGGGGGATAGACCTGGATAACCGGGTCTGTCCTTGTTTTAAAAGTGATAGGTAGAAAATTCAAATGAAAAAACTATTTATAATCGCTTTATCGCTCTGCACCGTTGCCGGTGTTTCCTATGCGGATCCTTGCAAGGACAAAACGAACGAAGCGAAAACAATGCTTGCCAAGTGCAAGGCGATGCAGAAAGGATCGCGCGATTACAAGCAGTGCGCTAGTTCCTATAACCTTCTAAAAACCCAGGCTCAGCAGGCTTGTCGTTCGGGTGGCATGGATGAAAACGAAATGCAGGCCGCTATCAAGCAATGGCGTACCCAGGTGGATCGCTGCAAGGGAAAACAGAGTTCCCGTTGCGCCAGCGCTCTCCAACAGCTTGGAAACTACCAGTATCGGTTGGAAGAAAAATACCAGGTCGATGCGATGTCTCAGTATGAGTCCGATATCGCCTGGTGCGAAGACCGCGACAACGAACCGGCGAAGTGCAAAAATCTCGGTGCAGGTCCAAAGGTCGATCACTCCAAGTCGTTGGGTTATTTCCTCGAATATATTGACAAATATCCGAAAGAAACAAGAACGCCCAACGTGATGTACCAGGCATCGTTCGTTTATGAAGCGAGCGGTGAAGACGAGAAAGCCTATAAGCTGAGAATGCGTCTTGTGAAGGAATTCCCGGATAACGGTCTTGTTCCGAAGACGTGGCTCCGTATCGCAGAATATCACTTTATGAATCGTAAATTCCGCGATGCAATCGATGCCTACAAACGCGTGACGGGCTTCGAAAACCTGACCGGAAAGGAAGCCGCCCTTGCCATGTATCACTTGGCGGAATCCTATTACAATATCGCAGAATATGAAACGGCTGCCAAAACGTATTTCGTTTACATCGACGGTTCCGACAAGGGCAAGTATCCGAGCGACCTGCGCCTTGAAGCGATGGACTTTATGGCCGCAGCATTCTCCGATATCGATGACGGTGTCCGCGTTGCTGCAAAATTCCTCAAGGACAAAAAGGTCAACTTCAAGGATTCCCTCTATTACCGTATCGGTATGAAGAACAAGGACCACGACCGCAACGAAGAAGCCGTGCAGTCGTTTAAGTACTTGCTGGATATCAACCCGGATTATGTGGATGCGCCTCTTGCCGATGTGGCGATGGTCGAAATTCTTATCATCCAGCAGAAGTTTGATGAAGCGCAGGAACAGCGCAAGCTGGTCGTGAAGCGTTACAGCAAGAACTCTTCGTGGTACAAGAAGAATAAGCAGTATCCGGCTTCCGTGGAAAATGCGGAAAAGGCGATTCGCGCTGCGATGCTCGATATCCCGCAGTATGACCATGCCCAGGCGGCAAAGATGATGAAGGAAGGCGATACGGAAGGCGCTAAAAAGCGTTACCAGGTTGCTATTCAGGGATACAACGACTTCTTGAATCAATACAAGAACGAACCGACATGGGACGAATACAAGGTCTATGCGAATTTGGCTTTGGTCTATCAGGAGATGAACCAATTTGCCAAAGCGGCGGATATGTTCAACAAGATTGTTGATGCCGACACGAACCGCTATGGCCGTCGTGCGCTGGGTTCGGCTGCTCCCTACAAGAAGGAAGATGCCGGTTACAATGCGGTTATCATGATGGACAAGGCGCGTGCCGCTGCCCAGCAGAATAAAGCGGGCGACGATCCGGTCAAGGCTTATAGCCTTCCCGAAACAAAAGCTTATTTTGCCCAAGTCAGCAAATACATGACCAAGTTCGCCAAGCAAAAGGAAGCGGTGGAACTAGCTTACAATGCGGCAATCGTCCGTTACCAGGCGAAGCAGTATAAGGAAGCGGTCGTTGATTTCCGCAACTTGAAAACCAACTACCCCAAGAATCAGTACATTTTGCTCATCAGCCGTATGCTTGCCCAGTCCTTGCTTGAATCGGAACAGCTTGATGAATCCCAGAAGGAATTTGAATGGCTGTACAAGCAATACACCGAAGTCAAGGAGACGCGCAACGATTCGATGGCCAAGGTGATTCGGACGTCGATAGCCGCCGTGCTTTTCCAGAAAGCGGATAAGTCGGTGAAAAACGGACAGTTTGAACAGGGCGCTCTCGCCTACTTGAACTTGGTGAAGTTGTATCCGATGGAAGCGTTTGCCGACAAGGCTGTCTTTGAAGCTGGTAACGCCTATGAAAAGGCGAACAACTACGAAAAGGCTGCACAGACCTTTATGATGCTTCCGCAAAGTTATGGCAATTCTCCTCTAACGATTCGCGGTATCTTGCGCGCTGCGATGAATTACAAGAAGGCGGGCAAGCCGGAACAGGCCGCTCAGACATTCCTGTTTATCACGAATAACTTTGAAAAGGATTCGATGGCGTATGCCGCAATTGGCTTTGCCGCTTCGACGTATGATTCGATTCCCAATAAAAAGTTGGCCGCTCAGACATATGAGCTTGCTTACAAGAAGTATCCGAACCACGAAAAAACACCGGGAATGCTTTACAGCGCATGCTTGACTTACGATGAAGCCCAGCTGCCTGAAGAGGCTATCCGTTGCTCGAAGGATCTCGTTCGCGACTACCCGAAGAGTTCCTATGCTCTTGATGCTGCATTCAGCATTCCGGTTGCCTACCAGAACGCAAAGCGCTGGTCCGAGGCTGCGGAGGCTTACATCACGTTTGCCAAGAGCTATACGACAGACAAGGAAAAGCTCATCGCTGCTTACATTGGAACAGCTCGCGCCTATCGTGAACTGAAGGATGACAAGAATGCTGCGGAATACTACAAGAAGACGATTGATTCCTATGACAAATACGGTCTGCAGATCAAGAATGCCGATCCGGGTGTGCCGGCAGAGGCGGCATTCTATCTCGGTGAAATGGAATTTGCCAAGATGGAACCGATTGCGGTTTCTGGAAACGATAAGTCGAAGACCGCTGCTGTCAAGAAGCTCACGGAAATACTGAAAGTCGCTGTCGGACATTATTCGAAGTCGGCAACCTATGCTTCGGAAAAATGGACTTTCCGTGCGACGAACAAGATCGGTACCCTATTCGTTACGATGGCTGCCAAGATTCGGGAACAGGATATCAATGGCAAGACGGATGAAGAACGCTTTGCGGAACGCATCGGAATCGTACAGCAGCTTCCGGGCTACTATGAACAGGCGCAGCCGATTTTCCAGAAGAATATCGACCTTGCCCGCGACCAGGGATTCTACAATGCCGATGTGATTGCTGCAGAAGAAGGCTACATTGAAATGTACTACCAGGGTTGTGCCGTGTTTGTCGAAGTGGGCGATGCTTTTGCAAAGTCTCCGCTTCCTGATAGCGTGGAAATCGTGACCCAGTATGTGGAATATGAAGGAATGACGAAGGAAGATGCCGAAATGGCCGCTGGTGAAGACTTGCAGGCTTATCGCGAAGAACTCGAAAGCCGTTCCCAGGCGGCCCGCGAAGCGGCTATTCCGCGTTGTGCTACGGGTATCCGCGCTTCCGAACATTATGGAATCGACAACCAGTGGACGCAAAAGCTGTATGAGAC
>CAVKXR010000023.1:0-17783 GCA_963660275.1 Oscillospiraceae bacterium | reverse complement strand
GAATACGACAAGGCGTTCGCGGATACCTGTCTGCTGGTCGCCGAAAAGATGTATGACTTTGCGAAGAACCTGAAGCTGCAGGAAAAAGATCTCGGACCGGGCACCTACGATGGAGGAAAGCCTTATGTCTATAACAAGGAAGCGGACGGCTGGGCAAGCGCGGCTTACAACGGCAACAACGAGTCCCATGACGACCTCGCCATCGCGGCGATAGCGCTCCACTACGCGACTTACGAAAAGACGAAAAAGATGGACTACCTGAACGACGCGGTCGAAGACAAGACCATCGGTTCGGACCAGGAAGCTTCGGTGGGATTTTTCAACGGCGGATGGATGGCGTGGAACCGCGACGGGATGCGCAAGTCGTCGAAGAACACAAGCTGGGCTAACGCCTACACCTACACGCTATACGGCTTCTACAAGATGCTTTTGAAGGACGAAGCGACCGGAATCAAATACGGCATCGACAACAAGACGCGCCTGAAATACGCGGAAAACGTCGCCCTGATTCTCGGGGAAAATGTCGGCAACATGAGCGGAAACGGCTCAAACGGAATCACCATCCCGGCGATCAGCGGATCGAAAACCGTAACATGGGGCGATCTCTGGTACAACATGGCGACCGACCAGACATGGATCTACAACCGCTACCAGGCGGGAAACATCTTCGAAGTTCTCGCCTACTCCGACGTGACGAAAGACTTGGAAGGCGTGCAGCTCCCGCAAAAGGGCATACAGAACTGGAACTCCAAGGCGATGCAGCAGCTCGGCATCAACCAGCTGAACTACATGCTCGGCGTAAACCCGTGGGACGTTTCCTTTTTGCTAGGCGTCGGCGACAAGAACGATGCGCACCCGCACCACAGAGCGTCCAACCCCGAAGGCAAGAACATGCCGGGCGCAAACTACAAGTACAACCCGCCCACGGGCGCCCTTTTCGGCGGCATCACCCCGAGCGTATCGAACGGTAACGCCTGGGCGCCTTCCACCATGAGCTGGGAAGATTACCATCTCTCCGAAACCTGTATCGACGCGACAGCGATGTTCGTCGCCTCCTGCGCAGTGGCGGTCAAGGAAGAGGATCGCTCCAAGGCTCCGTCGCAGGTGAATGTCGAAATCCGCTATGTGGGCTACGACTCCGCCATCGTGAAGATTTCCCAGGATATGCGCGGTCCCGCGATGATCCTCTACAGCACGAGCGAAACCGGACCTTTCAACAACATTTTCAAGGATTCCCTCTACAGCGTAAGCCACGAAATTCACATGACGGGCCTTACCAACGGAACCACTTACTACTTCAAGGTCGTCGCCATCAACGGTCGGAGCGAAAACTATTCGACGAAATGGCTCGTCGATAGCACGAACACGCCGTTCTCCTTTACGACTCTCGTGAGTCCGCCGGCAGACGCCGACATCCAGAACGTCAAGATTTGCAACCTTTCTTCCGACAGCGCGGAAGTCATGTGGTACACGCCGAATGGCCAATACGAATCCAAGGTCTATTGGGATACGGTCCTCACGTCCTACGACCAGATGACATGCCCTGTCGCGAAAAACGGCTCGTGCGAGACGCAGGGGAACGCCGACGTCTCGGGAATCCCGACGAGCTTCCACTACGTGAAAATCGGCAAGCTGAAGGAAAAGACGACCTATTACTACTGCGTCGAAAGCAACGGTTCGAGACGCTGCACCGACGACCAGGGAATGCCGCTCAAGTTCACCACGCCGGTAACCTCCTACGATTTCGAAGTCAAGACATACCAGTATGAATTCGGTGGGTTGGACTTCCTGAACATCAACATCTACAACAACGAGGACAGGCAGTTCGATAGCCTAACGCTCCGGCTCTATGTCACCGCGAAACCGGAACAGATCGAAGCGCAAGCGGGCGTGAACGGCCAGCCGGGCTCCTGTCCGCTCCTCCTCGACCTCGACATCTGCCAGGCGTATGACGAAGCGGGATTCAACAAGCCCTGCGAAACCGACCGGGAAATCCGCGACCTTCTTCGCGGAGCAGTCCCCGTCAAGCTCGAAGACACCTACAACGCGGCGACAGGAACCTACGACTGGTATATTCCCGTTCCGCTCGGTTCCACGACGATCAAGTCTTCTTCGAGAATGCGCATGGACCTGGGATTTTCGAGAGGCATTTACCAGAACGGCAAGTGCGATCCGCTAAGAAGCGCGCCCGACAAGAGAATGTCCGCCACCTCGGGCGACTGGACATGGGCTCCGCACAAGCGCGATATCGACGGTGCGGACTACGCGGGAATGCCCGTCTGGGGCAAGGACGACGGAGACCAGGACGAAGCGCCGGTGAACCCGTATGTCGTCGTCTATCGCAAGGACGAGTTTGTCGTCGGATTCAGCCCGTCCTACTCGGAAATGATTCACAAGAAGGCAAACTACGAGATGACGGTCGCCTTCGACGCGCCCTTCAACGTTTCGAACGGTTCCTACATCCAGCTTGACTCCACCATCAGCACGATGCATCTCAAGGGGACGGCTCTCATTTCCGAAAACGGCTACGTAACGGGAATCTGGGTAAACGGAGTACCTCTCTCCAAGGACGCGCTGAAAACCGCGGCGGTTTACAACTCGATTTCCGGGAAGTTCGACCTGGACATTCCGGTCAAGATGTCCATCGGAACGAACAAGGTCGATGTGACCATCTTCGCGGGCCCGAATCCGGAATGCTCCGAATGTCTCGAAAACGGCGGATGCGCCTTTGTCAATCGCACCTACTACGTCCAGTTCAGCAAGGGCGACCGCACCGCGGGCAAGCTGCAGCTCATCCGCGAAGACGGCAATTCCGTTTCTAGCCCCGTGACCGAAGACCCGATGAAGTTCAAGGTCTTTGTCAGCGACAAGGACAACGCGGGCCGCGAAACCATCAACGTGACGCTCAAGAATTCCCGCACCGGAGAATCTTCCGAGCTGAAGCTCAAGCGCACGAACGCGACGCTCGGCTACTTCGAAAGCGAACTCCTCTCGGCGGTGAACCGTGCCGATGCGAGCCTGCCAAGCGTTCCGCTCCTCGGGGGCGATACGGTGACGGTCATCTACATCGACGTGGAAGATCCGGAAGATTCGACGGCGCAGTCCTTCTTCGCGGATCCGACGACCCCGATTCCGCAAAAGGCTCTTCTCGCCGACAACAACTGCAATTCCACGGCGGACGTTCTCTCATTGAGCTTCAGCGGGAGCCAGTTTGACGGTTCCTCGATGAAGCTCGACAGCGTGACCGTCTTCCTGGATTCGGCAAAGAACGCCGAAGCGACAGTCATTACCCTCTACCCGAAAACCGCGGTCATCGGCGCGGAAGCATCCTTTGACCTCGACGAGAATCTCGTTCCGAAAAACGCGGCGCCATCCGGCAAGGTGACGGTCTTCATGACGGAAAAAGGCGTCGTCAAGACGGCGGACAAGGCGATTACCGACGGGATCGCTCCGACCCTTTCGAGCGTCGCCATTCTCGAAAACGAGAACCACGCCAATGCGCAGGACACGCTCCGCATCCTCTTCTCCGAACCGGTCATCCTGGGTTCCGCATGGCCGCTCGCCATCTACAGCGAAGGCAAGGCTATCGACCAGAGTTCTATTCGGGTCGTCAGCTCGAAATCCTCCGACAACGGCAAGACGTGGGAATATGTGATCGAAGGTAACACGGACGGAAACTTCGTGAAGCAAGGCTTCCAGGCGGAAATCACAGCGGGATTCAGCGTGGTCGATTATGCGGCGAACGCCCTCTCCGACTGCAACGGCCCGGTCACCATCATCGAATCCGTCAGACCGGTTCCCGTCAAGTATGCAAAGATCGAGGACCGGGAAGGCGACGGACAGCCCGACGAAATCACCATCGAATTCACCAAGATTCTCCGCGAAAAAGACATGCTCGACACAATCGACGTCTATTGGGGAAATCCCGAAATCTACAAGGCGTTCGCAAGGCCCGCTTCCGGCTGGACGCTCGATACCCTGCTAGGCGAAAAGACCGCCCAGCCGATTACCAAGCTCGATTCCGCAAACGGCAAATGGGTACTAGGCTCGGTCAAGAAAGAATGCATCCGCTACGAGGACAAAATTTCCTTCGTCATCGATACAACTTGGAACGTTGATTCGACAACCACTCCGCATGACTCGACCATCGTGCGAATCGATACTGTCTCCACGACGACGACACAGGTCTGCGCCCAGTACACCCAGACGCAGGATTCCACCTTCGTGCCTCAAATCGACACGGTCGGATGGGATTCCGTCCAGAGCCAGGCTACGGTCATCCGCATTTCGATTCCCGAGGGAACATTCGCCAAGATGACTTACGGGAGCCGCGGCGGAAACGGCATGGTGCTTCCGCGGCAAGGACCTATCGGCGGATTCTTCGACGACAACACGGCGACGCTCTTCGACAAGTGCCCTCCGATTATCCTGAGCGCGACCATCAATAAGCCCGTGGAATCGCTCTTCATCTTGCGGGTGAACCTTTCCGAGCCGCTCACGCTCGTCGATTCGGCGGATGCTGCCGGTCGCTACTACCTGCAAAAGCGGCGCGATTCCGACATGTACTACTTCTCCAACACGGGGCGCTTCACGAATGCGCAGACCACGTGGACATTCTCCTATTCCGATGCGGGTTCCGAAAACGAAATCCATGTCGGCGACTACATCCGGCTGCCCATCGGCGCGGAAAATTCGATAGCGAGCGACGGTTCGAAGAACTTTGCGGGCGAAAAGAATCCGTGGGTTCCTGTCCAGGGCGACATCGAAAGCGTTTCGTTCAAGGTAGCGATGCGCTCGGGCGTCACATCCGTTCCGGCGGACGGCGAACTTTACGCGGGCAACATCCCGACAAAGGATGAAACCTTTAGGCTCTCCTACCTCGCCGGCGACAAGGAAACGCTTATCGCCAGCGGCAAGAAGAACCTGGAGCGGATTTCGCCCGTCACATACGACACGGCAAGCTACGTCCACGCCGGCCCGACATTCGACATCGACGTGGAAATTCCGCTTCTCCTGCAGCTCGATTCGTTAGGAAAGCCAGCCTGGGATGCGACGCTGAAAATCTCCGCGAACATCTACAACAATCTCGGCGATGCGATCACCAAGACATCGGGCACCATCTCGCTTTCCGATTTGAGCGAACAGGCTCTCACTTCCGACGGCAAGATAAGGCTCCGCCTCGAATGGCTCACCCACAACGGAATCGCTCCGCTCGCGGACAACAGCCGCCACATCGGAACGGGTTCGTTCATTTCGCAGTTCTCGTTCAAGGCGCACGAAATCGCGGTGAACAACACGGAAAACGGCAAGTATCGCAAGGGCCAGACAAAGAAGCAGTCTTCAAGCAAGTCGAAGTCCTTCGGATTCCGCCGCACGAACCGGAAGTAAGAAAGCTTTCCTGACTTTTTAGGGAACCGGCAAAACCGGTTCCCTTTTTACATCGGAACATTTCGGGAACACTTTGAAAAGTTTATCGGTAAAAAAGTACCGACAAAAAATTATCCGCTTTCGGAAAAAGATATTTTTAAGCCGGAAGTGTCAGTGTTTAAAGGAGTTTTCATGTTCCGATTTTTCCGGGCGTTCTTTGTCCTCGTAGCGATTCTCTTTGCCGACGACCGCATCCCGAACATCGACTTTACCTGCGATACGTGCAGCAGGCGCCATCTCGACAGCCTGAACGTCTATGACAGGCCCGTTATCCGCATAAACCAGGTGGGATTCCGCCCGGCGGACAATCACAAGTTCGCCTTCGTCGCCGACCCGAGCGCAACGACATTCAAAGTGATCGACGCTTCGAGCGGAGCCTCCGCCTGGGAAGGGACACTTTCGCCCCTCGGCAACTGGACAAAACCGAACATCTGGGTGAACGGGGCTTTCAATTCCATCAGCTCCGTCTATGAATTCGGCTCCGCAGATTCGCTTTCGAGTTCCACGGAAAATCTCTACGCCGCCGACTTTTCCAAGCTCACGAGCCCAGGGACATACTTCATGGTCGTCGGGAAGGACACTTCGTTTCCGTTCATCATCGACGAATATCTCTTCAATGCGGTCTTTGAGACGACGCTCCGGTTTTTCGGCATCCAACGCTGCGGGAAGACAAATTCGCAGCTTCACGGTGCGTGCCACGTCAAGGACGGACAGTCGCTTGGGCACGATCTTTCCGGCGGATGGCACGATTGCGGCGACCATTTCAAGGTCAGCCAGACGCTCGGGTATGCGGCATTCGTCCTCTCGCTCGCCTACAACGTCTATTCGGAACGCGCCGAGGACAATTACGGAGCGTCCTATAACGACACGGTGACGACCGACGGTATCCCGGACATTCTTTGGGAAGCGAAGGTCGGTGTGGATTTCATCTACAAGCTCTACAAGGCGTCCAAGGCGGACGGTTTAATCGACCGCGGCGACATGTACCATTCGATAGGCGTCGGATCCGCGGACCACCAGTTCTGGGATGTTCCCGAACACCAGGACACCCAGAGTCCCGCCAAGGGAGGCGCTCCGAGACCTGTCCAGAAAGGAATCGGCACGAACGCAGCCGGAATGTATGCGGCGGCACTTTCCCTCTTCGCCGTCGGATGGGAAATGTACCAGACGGACCATTATTCGGATTCCCTGATTGCGGCAGCCAAGGATATTTATCAAAACATCATCGCGAAATACGCTCCCGCCGGAAAAACAACAGACGAACTCCAAGGCTTCTACACGGGCGGCGGACCGCTCTACGACGATGCGGCGGCAGCGGCACTTGCCCTTTGGTATGCGACGCGTGATTCGAGCTACGCCTTTGACCTCTACAAGAACACGGCGATAAACGACAACGCTTCGAACTACAAATACAACCTCCCCTACTTCCGCGGAGGCTACCTAGGACACCAGAGCGGATTCTACCCGGGCGGTTGGATGACCGACTACGAAAACATCCACGCCTATGTCCTCTTCGGATTCGCGAAACTGATCCTCCCGACGGTCGCCAAGGCGCAGAGCTATGGCATCCAAGCGGACGAACGCGATACGCTTCTCACGCGCCTGATCGCTACGATGACAAGGCTCACCGATGACGGCACCCAGGGAGATTCCGTCGTCAGCACGAACCCTTACGGAAGCTTCACGGTCGTCCCGCCCTACAACCTAGTGTGGACATCTAGCGACTGGGGATTCAACCGCTACAACATGGGCGCTGCGAACGCGGTCTTCATGCTCTACGACATGACGGGCGACGAACAATACCTGAACGTCGCGCTCGACAACTTCTACTACAACATGGGCGCGAACCCGTGGGGGCTTTCGTTCATCATGGGCGCCGGTTCAAGAACCGAGAACCACCCGCACAACCGCGCATCGAATCCGGACGGTTACAACGCAGGCGGAATGCCCTACGAATACAGATGTCCCAAAGGCGCACTCATGGGAGGATCCGCTCCGCACAAAACGCTCAAGGACGACTGGAACGACTACACGGCGACAGAAACCTGCATCGACTTCTCGGCGCAGTTCATCATCCCGGGGCTGAGCCTTTCCAAAAAGGTTCCCGAAGACGTCGAAGGCCCGCTGTTCTCGAACATCCAGGGAACGCCTATCACCGACACGTCGGCGGTCATCAGCTGGAACACGAACGAGCGAGCCATCGTCACCGTTTACTACGCGACATCTCCCGACGGCGCAAAGGTCGATTCCGTAACGGCACCGGGAGGAGTTGGCGGAGCGGTCACCATCGGAGGTCTCACACCGGGCGAAACCTACTACTTCTACCTGGTCGGGCACGACGTCAAGATGAACTTCACCACCGACGACAACCACGGCAAGTGGTATTCCTGGACTCAGACGCTTTCGAGCGCAAACATCAGCGGCGTGACGATTTGCCAGGTGACGGACAAGAGCGCGCACATCTACTGGTGGACAGGCGAACAGGCGACAAACGGCATCGTCAAGTTCGGGGAAAGCACAGGGAACCTTTCCAGTTCAGCGGTTGCCGATTCCGGCAAGGCGGTCCGGTTCCACGAAGCGGTCCTCTCGGATTTAAGCGCGGGGACAACCTATTACTTCGACATTTCCTCCGGAGCATCCACCGACGACAATTCGGGCAAGCATTACAGCTTCACGACATCGAGCGAAGCGACTTACGCGGATTTCAACGTCTATATCAAGCCTTCGTCCTACCAGTCCGCCTGCAGCAGCTGGGAAACCTGCAACACGCTCTTCGTCTCCGTGACGAACAACGATACGGTAGCCTACGAGAACGCGGAACTCAGGCTCTATCTCAAAACATCGAACTTAAGCCCGGTCAGCTACATCAAATCCGTCTGGGACGGAACCGGAACTTCTGCCGGCATGGGAGACGTTTCGTTTGGAACGCCCCAGAGCGACGGACTCGGCGGCTACTACCTGCCGATTACGCTCGTCGGGACATTCGCCGTCTCGGGCCAATACCTTTTCCAGCTCAAGTTCACCGCCGCGACATTCAAGGATTTGGAAGGTTCCTGGTCGCTCCGCGAACATAAAAGCGCATCCGATCCGATCCCGTTCGAGGGCATCGACCTCACCAAAGGCCCCTACTATTCGGGTTCCGAGACCACCTACCTCGAAGACGTGAACGGGACGAAGGAAGTCGCCTACCGGAAAGTCCCCTACGTCACGATCTTTTATCACGGGACGCACATTTACGGCTACCCGCCCGATTACGACGCCTCTTCGAGCGATCTTTCCATCGCGCGAACGCTTTCGCTCGACTTTTTCACGCCTTTCAAGTCCCCCGCCACGTCCATCGAGGATACGGTCCGCTCGGCGACATACACCGGCGAAAGCAAGGTTTCCCCGTCCGGATTCCTCGACGATTTCGAAGGCAACGGCGTCTCCTATTTCGGTTCGAACACGGAATATGTCAAAAAATACGACAGCTACATTTTCTCCGTTTCCAAGGATCTCGCCTACGGGAACAACATGATAGAATGGGTGACGTGGCACAACCACGGCGCGAACGCAAAAGGAAGTTACGACTGCGCCTGCAAGGTCGTCCGCTCGAATGTCGAGTGGGATTCCATCACGACGCCGCTCGAAAAGCGCTACCTGCGCTTCCACATCGACACGGTCCGGGCATACGTCGGAAAGCGCGCCCAGGTGACCGTCTCCCTCTACGATTCCACGGGAGCGCTCCTCGATGGCGAGAACATCACGCTCAAGCTCTCCGTCGCCGAAGGTTCCGTCTTCTTCTACACGTCCGCGACAGCCGATATAGCGACAACCACGCTCACGCTTGTAAACGGAAGTGCGACATTCTTTGTCTCGGGCGATACGCCGCTCGAAACAATCCTCTATGCGACAGCGGCATCTTCCAGCTCCAAATACAGTTACACATCTGCCAAGGCGCAGCTTTTCATCGAGGAACTTCCCCCGTGGCCCATCATCTCTTCCGCCGAGATGCTCGACACGGACTGCGACAACGTTCCAGACCAGATAAAGATAATCCTCACCGCAGCCTATTCCGAATCCCAGAAGTTCCGGTCGGTTTCCTTTGAATACCGCGGCGACACGATCGAAGTTTCAAGTGCGGACATTTCCGATTCGCTCGTCACGGTTTCGTTCAGGCCCAAAGACTCGACCGCATTCACGAACCCGCAAGGTTCCGTCACGCTCCAAAGCGACATTTCCGGCGAGATAAAATCCAGCACGGACTTCTACCGCGACGCCGTCTCCCCGACAATCCTTTCGCTATCGGTCCTCGAAAGGCTCGACACGGCAAGTGCCGACCGGATCTACATCCAGTTCTCGGAACCAATTTCCGCACCGGGGCTTTCGTTCCCGCTTGCGCTCTTCGATAAAAACGGCCAACCGCTCGACAAGTTTCCGAGCGTCACCTCCGCAAAGCTCTACAACGAATCGCTCAACGTCTGGGAGTTTACCATCTCCTTCGATACGGATAAAAGTTCGCTAATCACCGAAGGCATGAAGGGACAGCTTCTCGCAAGTTCCACGATTACGGATATTTCGGGCAACGGGGTTTCCACGACATGCGCCGCCCCGATCCTTCCGTTCATGCTCAAGATTTTGCCGGTTCCGCTCAAATACGCGAGCATTTCGGATGCGGACGGAGACGGTCTCGCCGAACATGTCGTCGCGAGTTTCGTTTCGAGCGTCGATGAAAGGCACGCCCCGGACAGCATCGCGGCGATTTTCGGCAGCGCGGTTCCCGAAACGCTATTCGCCAAAACCTTCGCCTGGAACGCGGAACGGACGGAAGCGACACTCGAACTGCCCGCACCGTTCAAGCTCGGCAACACAAGCGGAAACTATTCGGGACTTTCCCCCAAAGGCGGCGACCTCGTCGGAGCGGGACTTCTCGTGCAGCACAAGGGAAGCGGCGCCCACTACGAAAGCGATTCGACGCTCGCCGAAGACCTCGCAGGCCCTGTCATCCTCGGCGGAAAGGTCAACGCGGCGGGATCCTTCGTCTCGCTTGCCGTCGAAGCGAGCGAACCTCTCGTCGTCGGCGATTCGAGCCACGCGCCGATACAGAGAGAACGCAAAGGCCCGGTAAACGTCTTCCCGACCCGCTATACGCTCGGCAGCAAGACGTTCAACATGCTCTACATGCAAGATGCGGAAACCGCCGTCCAGGAAGGCGACCGGATCCGCTTCACGCCATTAGACGAAACGCTCTTCCTCGACCGGAGCGGCAACAGGCCCGCACGCGAAAATCCCTGGGCGGACGTCACCGGGGCGGGAAATCCCCAGATAGCTTTCAAGTTCTCCCCCGAACATCCGGTTTCGGAAGTTTCCCCGTCCGGGTCCGAAGCCTGCGGAGAAGAACGCGCCGACTTCCGCCTGTTCATCCTCGACCAGGAAACCCGCAAGTGGGACATCTACGAAAACGGCGAACTCGTCGCAAGCAAGGATACGTCGGGATATCTCTTCGACGGAATGCTCTTCCTTGTCGAAATGGGAGTCCCGCGCGGAACGAGCATAGGCGAAGTCCCGGCGTGGAAAGCTCTCCTCCTTGACGTAGATCTGCCGTTCTACAGCAACCTGGGCAACTTCGTGAACCGCTTCCACGAAAAATTTGAAATCGCTCCGAAATACCTTTCGAGCGATAACCAGATAACGATGCGCATCGAATGGCTCTCCCGCTGCACAAAGGGGCTGGTTTCAAGCGACGGCAAGGCCCTAGGCACAGGCGCCTATATCGTCAAGGCGAATATCAAGACGCGCTTCGTACCGAATCCCTCCGGCGACGCGGAAACCGTCCGGCGCTTCTCGACGAAGGACAGCTACAAAAAGACCCAGACTTTCGGGGTTCGCCGCATCCGGTAAATTTTTCCCGAGCTTCAAAAAAAAGTACGCTTCGACAGGCGTACTTTTTCTTTTAAAACTTGTAAAAATTGATTAGATTAAAAGCAAGGATTTTTTAAGAGATGGAAGCATTCGAATTCAACATCCATTTTTTGCACGGAACCATCGCGCTGCTTTTCTGCATGGTCCTGCTTCCGCTGATCCTTTCGACGATTCTATCCAACATCCTCGCCAAGAACCTCCAGAAGAACCTGATCTACCTGCTTCTCCTGGATATTCTCTGGAATGTTCTCGCCTTCGTGGAGCAGCTCCCGGAAGGCTACATTTCGAAACCGTCAAGGGAAATCGTCTATCTGATGGGCGCACTCTGCTGGGTCCAATACGGCTACGCCATTATCCAAACGACAGCGGGCATCGCCGGAGAATCGCTCAGACCTTTCTGGAAACGGGTTCTGCCAGCGTTCCGCATCTGGAACGCGGTAGGCATCGTCTTCGTCATCACGACAGGCCTTGCCGGAAAGTTCTACCCCGATATCGTGGAAAACTGGTACGGTTACACCGCGGTCAATTCCGTCTTCGCCATTTTCGCCATCGTCGCCTTTCTGGTTTTCCCGGTCATCTGCTCGGCGGTCATCTCGTTCCAGGCCTTGCCCACGCGAGCCCATCGCATCCACCGCATCGTCTTTGCGACTTTTGTCACGGCAATCGTCGGCGGCGTCACCATGGACGCTCTGCTTCCAGCCATGGGGCTATTCCTCTACGGCGAAAGCGCGGCGATTTTCATGTTCATCATCACGATTGTCCTCTACCGCGCCAATGCCGCCATTTCACAGATGGGAATCGACACGTCCAACTCCCTGAAGCTCATCGTCCAGGAACTCGAAGACGGAGTCCTGCTTTTAAATTCCGACGGGAAAATCGAGATGGCGAATCCGGCAGTCTGCAAGATGCTGGGCTTCGGCGACAAGATCCTTCTGCAGCACCCGATTTCCCGCTTCATCCCCGACCTCCGCACCCTAGGCCCGCTGAACAACGTCCCCGTCTATCTGAACAACAATTCGTTCGCCGCGACGATTTCCGTTTCGCCGCTCTATTCCAACCGGATTCTGTTCGGCTACAAGGTCATTCTCCGGGATTCCTGCCAAAAGGAAGACTTCCAGAAAAAGCTCTCCAAGCTGCAGGGCGAATTCAACGACGAACGCGACGCCATCCGCTTTAAAATCATCACGCTCCAGCAGCTCTACCGGACGCAACAGGTCTTCCTGAATTCCCTACTCGACAACATCCCGGCGCGCCTCTGGGCGAAAAACCTCACGGGAGCCTATACGCAGCAGAACAAGAAGGACATCGCCGTCCGAGGGAACAGGATAAGCATTGTCGAAAGCCCGGAATTCAACGAACTCGAATCCCAAGCGCTGGAATCCTCCGGCCATATTGTCGTGAAGAACGAAACGTCCATCGACGCAAACGGCAAGAAGCACTGGGAAAAGCAGACCGCTGTCCCGATTTACGACGAAACGCAGCAGATCAAGGGCGTACTCGGGCTAATCGAGGATACGACGGATTTCCATGCGATCGAAGAGGAAAGGAACCAGCTGCGCGAGAACCTGCTCAAGGCGTCGAACTTCGAAGACATGAGCAACGTGGCCGGCGGCCTCGCCCACGACTTCAACAACATCCTTTCGGGAATCATCGGCTACTGCGAACTCGCCCAGGCGACCATACCCGCAACCGCGGACTGCGAAAGACCGAAAAAATACCTGGAAAACATGCGACGTTCCATGAACAACGCGGTAAACCTCGTCAAGCGAACCTACGACCAGCTCAAGCTGCGGGAAGGCAAGCAGGAAAAGAAGACGGAAAACTTCAACGTGGGACTGGTTTTCGACGAGGTCAAGAATGCGCTTCTCCCGATGCTCCCCCCAAATGTCCAGATTTTCAAGGAATCCGGCGACGACATGTTCGCCTACGGCAACCCGACCGACTTCCACCGCATCATGATGAACATGGGAAAGAACGCCATCCTCGCCATGACCCAGACCGGCGGTTCCCTGACCTACTCCTGTGTCCCGAAAGATGTTGCGGAGCAAATCGTCTCGCCGTTTTCGACCGTCCCAAAAGGCTCCTACCTGTACATTTCCGTAAAGGACACGGGAACCGGCATGACGCCCGACGTCCTGAAGCACGTATTCACGCCCTATTTTACGACCCGCGCACCGGGACAGGGTTCCGGCATCGGGCTCGCTGTCGCGATGAAGCTCATAAAATCCGCCGGAGCATATGTTTCCATCGACACGACCATCGGAAAAGGAACTAATTTTGAACTATATTGGCCTTTAGCAAAACAAACGGAGGACAAATCCAATGCCTAAAGTACTCATCATCGACGACGAAGAAGATATCCGTTCCGTTCTCAAGGACATGCTCGGGATGTCCGGCTACGAAGTGGACACCGCCGAAAACGGAAAGAAAGCGAAAGAACTTTACGACAAGAACGAATACGATGTCGTCATTACGGACATCATCATGCCGGAACAGGACGGCTTCGAAGTCATCCTCGACTACCGCAACAAGAACCAGCTTGACCGCATCATCGCTATCAGCGGCGGCGGACGCACCTCGTCGGAAGACTACCTGAACATCGCGAACCACTTCGGCGTTTCGTCCATCTTCTCGAAGCCGCCTAACTACAAGGACCTGATCGCCAAGGTCGATGAAATCGTCGCGGCACACAAGAAAGGCTAACCCGAAACGATGAACGTCCTGTTGGCAGATGCGGACAGGAAGGCAATCGACCAGATAGCAAGGTCCTGGTCCCTTTCCGATGTCAAGCTTTACACGGTTTCCGACTCCACGGCACTTTTCAGCGCCATCGAAAAGAACGCGATAGATTTCGCCTTTCTCGATATTTCGCTGCTTCTGCACCGAGATGTCGATGTCATCAGCTTTTTCAAGTCGCACAACCCGGAAGCGGCGGTTGTTTTGCTTTGCACGCCGCAGACGGCCAAGGATGCGGAAAGCGCACTTTCCCACGGGGCGGAATCCTATCTGGTGAAGCCGGTCGCCGTCCGCACGCTCGAAGATGTCGCGAAAAAGCATCTGCAAGGACTTGAAACGTCGAACAGCTACCGTGAACTCCAGGACCATCTGCTCGAAAATCTCCTCGGCGACACGCCCGGAATGCAGAAGATTCTGCGTCTTCTCTACAAAGTCGCCCCCACCACCAGCTCCGTGCTGATTACGGGAGAATCCGGTTCGGGCAAGGAGTTTCTCGCTCGAATCGTGCACAGGCTTTCCAAGCGCGCGAGCGAACCATTCATCGCCGTGAACTGCAGCGCAATCCCGGAGAACCTGGTGGAAAGCGAACTTTTCGGCAGCAAGAAGGGCGCCTTTACCGGCTCGACATCCGACAAGAAAGGGCTTTTCGAAGAAGCGAACGGCGGCACGCTCTTCCTCGACGAGATAGGCGAACTTTCCCAGGCGACGCAGGTCAAGCTTTTGCGGTTTCTGCAAAGCCACGAGACACGGCGGGTCGGCGAAACGGAAACGCGCTACCTCGATGTCCGCATCATCGCGGCGACCAATGCGGACCTTGCGCTTGAAATGACGAAGAAAACTTTCCGGGAAGACCTCTACTACCGGTTGAACACGTTCCACATCCACGTTCCCCCACTCCGGGAACGCCGCTCGACCATTCCGAACCTAGTCAAGTACTTCATCCTGAAATCCGAAAAGGAAGAGCACAAGGTCATCCAGAAAATCGAACCGGCTGCGCAGATGGCCCTCGCCACTTACAGCTATCCGGGAAACGTCCGCGAACTCGAAAACATCATCGAGCATGCGGTCGTGCTTTCCGAGAACGGAACGATCCGGCTCGAAGACCTGCCGGACGAACTGAACTATTCCGCTCCGACCAAGGAGCTTTTGCCCGCTCCGGGCGGAACCTCCGAAACCCGGTCCGTTCCCGAAGAAAGCGCCCCTCTGAAAATCGGTTCCGATTCCCCCGACGACATTCTCCCGCTAGACGAAATGGAAAAGCGGCACATCTTGCGAGCGTTAGACATCTGCAAGGGCAACAAGACCGAAGTCGCGGAACGCCTCGGAATCAGCCGGGCGACGCTCTGGCGAAAGCTCAAGGACCACAAGATCGAAATCTAGAACTGGAAAATCCTGTCACCGGACAGCCCGGAAACAAATAAGGCCGAGAGATTTTCTCAGCCTTTCGATTGTAGATTTTCTTGGACTTGACGATTCGTTCCCGAAACTTCCGTCCGTTTTCGGTTTCTTCAATTCGCAGCCTTCGCTGCACTTTTGTTTCCTTGTATTCCTTCATAATTAAAATATTAACCAAAAATCCGCGCCGCGTAAAGAGAGCAAAAAAAATAACAGCCGGAAAACTCCGACTGTTAAAATTGCGGAAAAAAGCCGCTTACGATTCCGGATAGACCGAAACCTTCTGCGCACCTGCGTTCTGTTCGAACTTCACCTTGCCATCGACGAGGGCAAACAAGGTAAAATCCTTGCCCATGCCGACGTTTACGCCCGGGTGAAAGTGGGAACCGCGCTGGCGGACGATGATGCCGCCTGCCTTGATGGTTTCGCCGCCATATTTCTTGACGCCGAGATATTTCGGGTTGGAATCGCGTCCGTTACGAACGGAGCCTTGACCTTTCTTGTGAGCCATTGTTTAAGCCTCCTTCGACTTGCGGATGGAATTCTTCTTGACCTTGGCAGGCTTCGGAAGACCTTGGGCAATCTTTTCCTTGCGGGTCAGAGGAACGTTCTGGACCTTCTGGGCGGCAAGGGCCTTGATGCGGGCGCGGTTGCGTTCGACAATCTTCGGATCGACGACTTCGGATTCTGCACCGGCATGAAGTTCCGTGACGAGCACTTCCGTATAGCCCTGACGATGGCCGTTACGACGGACGTAACGGGTGCGACGCTTCTTTTTAAAGACGATAATCGTGTCTTCCTTGTCGTGGGCGAGAACTTCGACCTTGACAGAAGCATCGTTCAGGACAGGGGTGCCGACCTTGACTTCTTTTCCGTTGGAGAAAAGAAGGACGGACTTGAGCTCCAGAGAAGATCCGACAGCAGCATCGACGCTCGGGACTTTGTAAGTCTTGCCGACTTCGACTTTGTACTGGAAACCACCTGTTTCAACAATAGAATACATAATATTCCTTTTTTTAGGTTTGCTGTGGGATTTCAAATATAGAAAAGATTGCGGATTTTTGGAGGGGAATTTTTCCTTTTTTGTCATCTAAGCGGAGGCTAGACATAGAACTGCGGATATTTTAAGCTTTCGGGATGAGCTAAGCGGAACACGGGACGTGGTATCCAGATCTTAGTGGGTAGAACTTAGAACGCTTGATGTCTAGGTTTTAGTAAACGAGCGTGCGATGTCATTCCCATGTCATTCGCCGACTCGTTATAATGTCATTCCCGTGCCCGTCCGCCGCGGCGGACACAGACACGGGAATCTCGAGATTATCGGGTCAAGCCCGATAATGACAGCTTGGAGAGATTGCCGGGTCAAGCCCGGCAATGACAGGTTAGCGAGCTTGCCGAGCTATGCCCGATATTCAGAGCTTAGAACAGAGGACGTCTAGGTTTAGGGAACAGGGATTAGTCTGCGAACGTCTAACCTTTCGGAAAGCGGAATGAGGAGCATGGGATGCGGGGACTTGAAGCAAATAGATTTCACTAAGCTCTAGGATCTCAGCTCCAAGTTCAGACTACGCTCCAGGAGAGCGTTAAGGAAAAAGTTCGCTAGACTTCCCCTCGTCCCGCTTACCGTGTCCCACTTCCCGTCAAACTCCTGATTCTTATTGACTCTCCACTAATAACTATTCACCGATTCCTGTCTCCTGATTTCATCCGACGCAACTATTAACTATCGACTAGTCCTTGACGCAACGGACAGAGCAACCTCCCGTCACCGTTTTACGAAACTCTCTTATAGACATCATGGAAGAATCTGAGTATAATGCCAATAAGAGAACTCGATTTTTTTCATCTACCATAAAATCATCACTACTCCAAAAACAGGCAAATTGTTGCAACTCAAAAAAACTATTAATTCCAACAATAGCGTCGCCATCCAATATTCCTGCAGGAAGCGCTCCAAATCCAAATTGATCTCGCAGGCTTGTTCCAAAATCCCTAACAGCAGAGTCAAGTTCCGAAAGCTTGACATCTTTCGGATTGGCGACATCTTCCGGACGCCATTCAAATTTTGATTTTAAAACATGCCCCAAAACGCCTTCATCGCCGACAACGGAAGCGAGATAATCTTTCAAGATGAAGAATTCGTTGGCAGAAGGAAGATGCCACCCTTCCGGGCAAATTCCCCTAACAGATCTAGAGTAAAGGTCGAACTCTTCCTCCCCATCTAAAGAAAACAAATGCATAAAAATCGATAACGAATCCGGTCGCAAGCGAGGACAAAGTCTCCCGTTCCCACAGCCCAGACCGTCTCTGGAAAAAAATCCTGC
>CAVKXR010000022.1:0-17803 GCA_963660275.1 Oscillospiraceae bacterium | reverse complement strand
GGCCAATCGCTATAGGCAATTTTCAGAACAGGCTTTTCCGCATAAAGGAAAGCGGTGAAAGCCAAGGCACCGATTGTCATCAATTTGAACATTTTCATAAAGACCTCGCTTGAAAAGATGTCTGCCGAATGCAGAGCAAAAACAATACCAACATTCGGCATTTTGGCTTTTTCTTTCAAATTTCCCCATTTTTTCAATTATTTCATTCTTTTTCAAAGAAATACATTGACAACTTTCTAAAATTATTTTATAAAGTTAAGACAAAATTGTATTTCATTTTTCCGAGATTCAAAGTATGGCAAGCAATTCTACCGAAAAAATAAAGCGCATTTTGCTGCAAAGCAAAACCATAACCAAGCCCGAACTTTCCAAGGCGACAGGCCTCACGACGGCAACATGCGGATACATCTTAAACGACCTGTTAAAAAAAGGGGAAATCGTTGAAGAAAAATATCGCATTTCAAGCGGTGGACGTCCAGCAAGATCCTATCGATACAACACATCAAAACATCAATTTTTATGCCTATACACTCTTTTCGAAAGCGGAATTCAAACGATACGCTTCCGCATTTTTGACGCCTTGGGAAATATGGTTACAAAAGGCGAAAGCAAAGAAAAACGCATCGACAAAAAGGTCCTTCGGAAACGCATTCAAAAAATTTTAGAGAAACATCCCCAAGTCGGCGTTATCTCGCTAGGAATCCAAGGCGGAGTCTGCCGCGGAACCGTTGAATTTTGCGATTTTCCGGAACTTAACGGAAGCAATCTCGCCGCAGAACTTTTTGATGCATTCCAGATTCCCGTACATGTTGAAAACGACATGAATTCAATCGCTTTGGGATATTCCCAAAAGAACAGCAACGAAAAAAATCTTTCCATCCTTTTCATTCCAAAGGGAAACCCTCCTGCCGGTGGATTTTTAGTCGATGGAAAGATCTTGCGGGGAAGCTCCAATCTCGCCGGAGAACTTTCCTACTATCCCTTTTCTTTCAAGAAACAGGAACAATCTAAGATTTTTAGCGAAATAAAGACTGCCTTTCCCTATATTCTACAAGTCATTCTCGCCACAATCGTCTTTTTGGATCCAGCCGTCATCGTCTTGACGGGAGGATTTACCGGTGAACTTTCATCCCAAAACATCAACGAAAAATTACAGCGAAGTTTACATCGCCCACAGCTTCCCCGCCTGATTTTCAAGGCCAACCTGCAAGAAGAATACTTTAGCGGATTATATAAAATGGCTGCCGAGATTTTTCTAGGGCACAAAAACTAGCCCTTCAAAGCAAGCGCGTTTTTCACGGACATTTTTGTCGTTAAAATTTCTTTACCACGACATAGTTGTGTGTATTTTTAAGCAATTCCATCCGTGCCGTTTTTAGAAGAAAAATTTTTCACCGCTCCCTAGAATTTAATTCTACTTTATAAAATGATTTTACAAAGTAGAGGCTATTATGGATCTTAGAATTTCATCCCTTCTAGACGCCTATCGCAACCATAATCTTAACCCGCAAGCGGTTATCGACGAATCCTTAAAGCGAGTGGAAAAAGCTCCGTCTTCTATCTGGATATCTCGAACCCCGTCAGAACAGCTAGAAGCCTATCTCAAAGAATTGGAATTTCATTCTCCAGAAGATCTTCCCCTATACGGCATCCCGTTTGCCGTGAAGGACAATATCGATTTGGAAGGCTTGCCGACAACCGCAGCCTGCCCCGATTACGCCTACAAACCGAAGCAATCCGCATCAATCGTCAAGCGTTTAATTCAACTCGGAGCGATTCCTCTAGGAAAAACAAACATGGATCAGTTTGCCACGGGACTAGTCGGAGTTCGCTCGCCTTATGGAGCCATTCCAAACAAATTTGCGCCCGAGTATATTTCCGGTGGTTCAAGTTCCGGTTCTGCGGCAGCTCTCGCCTACGGATTGTGCTCTTTCTCCCTGGGAACAGACACAGCGGGTTCCGGAAGAGTTCCTGCGGCATTCAACAATTTAGTCGGAGTGAAACCGACTCGCGGACTTGTCAGCACAAACGGAGTTGTTCCCGCCTGTAAAAGCCTGGATTGTGTTTCAATTTTTGCACTGGACAACTCCGACGCCAGATACCTCTTGAATCTCGCCGCATTCGAAGATGACGACGAGTACTCTCGAATTGCCCCGTGGAACAAACCAAACGGAAAAGCGGAAAGACTCCCGGAGAATTGGACATTCGGCGTTCCAAAAGATTCCGAGTTGGAATTCTTTGGAAACGAAAACTTTCGAAAATCATTTTACAAAGCGGTTTCAATTTTTGAAAAAGCCGGAGGGAAAAAAGTTACCGTTTCATATTCCCCATTCCTCGAAGCCGCTCGACTGCTTTATGAAGGGCCGTGGGTTTTTGAACGTTACGAAGCTGTCGGAAGATTCATCGAAGAGCATCCAGAATCCATTCATCCGGTCACAAAGTCCATCATTGCGCCAAAACATATCCCGCATCCGTCCGAAGTTTTCACCGGCTTTCATTTGCTGCAAAAGAAAAAGAAAATCGCAGATAAGGAATTTTCCAAAGTCGATGTATTGCTCACGCCGACAGCCGGAACCATTTACAAGACAAAAGATGTCAACGCAAATCCGATACAGCTCAATTCCAACTTGGGCTATTACACAAACTATATGAACCTTCTCGATTATTCCGCCCTGGCAATTCCTGCGGGATTTGCCAAAAGTTCCTCTTCGGATGTCGCAAAGTTTCCATTCGGCATCACCATCGTCGGAAAAGCCTTTGACGATTTCAAGTTGCTCGATGTCGCCGAAAAGGTTGCGCCATTTTTTGAATCAAAAATTCCATTTGCCGTATGCGGAGCCCACCTAAAGGGCGAAGCCCTTCACGACGAGATTTCTCACGCAGAATTTCTAGAAAGCGCAAGGACCGCACCAGAATATCGAATGTTCGCCTTCTCCGACGGAAAAATTCAAAAGCCGGCGCTTCTCGCCGGCGGGGAAAAAGATTTTTATGTAGAACTTTACGCAATGAACGCCGCGGATTTCGGAAGATTTGTTGCGCAAATCCCGGCACCGCTCGGCATCGGTAAAATCAAGCTTTCCAACGGTCGATTGGTTTCTGGATTTATCGGAGACTCCTCTATTCTGGAAGATGCAGAGATATTTTCCGTCCAAGATATTTCGGAACTTGGAGACTGGAGAAAATTTTCCAGGCCCTAGAATTTTCCGAAAACGATTCCGGCATAAAATCCCGGCCACATTCTCGCCCGATGCCCGCCGACGCTAAAATCGCCATGCCACTTTCCCAGAGGTTCCAAGCGAATTTTGTCCGCATAGCCTTCTGTGGCAAGATTCAGCGAAAGCCCGCTCGAAATTCCGATTCCCGGAAGCAGCCGAGATGTCAAGCCTAGACGCAAGCGGTGATGATAGGAAGCGGAATTACGGCTATTGGGAATCAGGCTGTAGTTTCCGCGATACTTTTCCGTCACATGAAAGAAGGCATATTCCAGCTCAACGTGGCTTCCGTATTTGCCGAAATGCGTTCCAAATCCCAAGCCGTTTTCCCAGACATTGTCATAACGTTCAAAAAGCCGATGTTCCTTAAAGAGGCGAGCCGTTTCCAGAACCGTGTAAAAATAAGCCGTGCCAAACTTGAAGTTTACTGCAGTTCCGCCCATTTCGTTCAAGCCGAGCGACGCTTCCCAAAGTCCATTCCCGACAAAGTTCAAAAGCCCAATCGGGGTTTCCTCACATTCCAGGCAGATATTGAAAAGTCCCACCATCCGCTTTGAAGCGTGTGCCGAAGCATTTATCAAACCGACTTGCCTTTTCGCATCTTTTCCGATGTTGAAAACAGAGACCTGCACATCCGATTGTTTCGCGACATTCATCACGGAAACCTGGACGGGAGCTGATGCAGCCACGTTCAAAACGCCGACCTGGAGTGATGAAGTCTTTGCGATATTGAGCGTCGAAACCTGCGCCCCTTTCACGGAATCCGCAGAAAGATTCAACACGCCGATTTGCGCCCCTTGAGATGGTTCTCTCGCCATATTCAGAGTACCAAACTGCACTCCGTCAAATGAGGATGCGATATTTACCGTGCCGATTTGCAGACCGAGCAGATTTCTCTTAGCAAGATTGAATATTCCCGCCCCCTGAAAGCCCCGAATATCCTTGTTCGCGACATTTCCGACAAGGCTCAGTTGAGAACCCAGCAGATAGTCCTTCGAATAGGTTCCGAGAATTCCGATTTGCAATCCTTTCCGAGGGTTGTCTTCGACATCGATAAAATTAAACGTAACGCGATACTTTCCATTTTTATCCAGAGAATCCAGAGACATTTCAACGGAATCCACTTGGCGACTTTTTATTTCACCGCGCAGAACCGTTTCTTCAAGATTTGCCGGTTGAAATTTCTGGATTTCGATTTGTTCCCGTTTCCCTTTTGCAAGCGTAACAGATAAAGCAAGATGTTTTTTAGGCTGATCTAAAATTAATTTATACGAACCTTCGGGAAGTCCAAGCTCCATCGGGCGTCCGCTTTTCTTGTAAAGTTCCGCGACGAGCGTTCCGCCGGAATCCCTGACAAACAAATGACCTTCCAGTTGCCTGTCAAGAGAAATTCCCGCACTTGTGTTTCTCAAATCCGTCATGACCACATCACCCGTTCCGACCAGATTCATGTCCCGGCTCGGATGTTGCGCACCACCGATTGTACTCTGCGTCTTTCGCAAAGTTTCATTGAAAGCGAACTGGTACGCTTCGGAAAGCGTCACCTTGCCATCGCCGCTCAAATCTCCCGCCCCGCGCATCGCGCTCACGAGGGAATGCGTAAAAAAGGAACCGTTCAGCTTGTCGCTCTCCTGGCTTGATTCATCCTGCGTACTGCTGGTGATAAACGCATAGCCTTTCATATCGCTAGAAGCATCGACCATAAACGCCGGAACCGCGACACCGCCTTTGAGACGCGTTATCGCTCCAGAGCCGCACGCATCGATTACCGCAATTTTTACGTCCGCATGCAACGCGGAAATCCGTTCCCGAAATTTTTGCCAGCTGTAAATTTCGTTTCCTAAGCGGATTCCCTTTTCATCAGCATGTCCGCTGTAATAGACCAGGACTTCTTTTCGATTTTTTTCTTTTGTGAAACCTTGAAGTTTTTTGTCCAAGTTTTGCATTGCAACCAAAAGTTCATCGACAGAAGGTTCCGCTATCAGAAAAAGATTTTCCTTGGCAACGCCGCCCATTTCCAGCATAACCGTCGAGAAAGCCCGGGCATCGCTTTGAGCATACCGCAGCAGTACTCGCCCGCTACCGCCGTTATTTGCGCCGATAGAAAGCACATAGCGTTCCAAGCGGCCTTTTTCCGAAAGATCGGCATTCGCCGCCGAGGCGCATACGACAAGTCCAAAGAGAAGCCACAAAACGGAATCGATTTTTTCAAACATCTTTTTCATTATTCTTCTCCCTTTTTTCTGAGCGTCACAGCGACCGTCTGGATATCGTTTCGATTAAAAAGCGCATCCAGATTTTTTTCGTCAACGGAAAATTCCTTTTCGGAAGTAACCAAGAAAAACTTTTCAAAATACGGCGCATCGTCCAGCCTGTAGGCAAACGGCAAGACCCGCATTTTTCCGGCGTCCAGTTCCACAGCGCGATTTTCATTTCCAAGATGAACTGTCAGGACACCGTTTCCATCCATGCTCAGCAAAAGTCCAAAACATTTTTTTGGTACAAAGTAACGCAACTGGACTTCGTCGCCATCATGGACGCTTTCCAGATTTTCCAACCGGACGGCATTTTCCGATGTTTTTTTCCAGACTTCAAGCTGCATGTCCAAACCTTTCACCCGAACATCTTCCGCCATCGCCAATTCAAGGGGGGCAGGCGCCTCCGCAGAACGGTTATGTTGCAACCACGCAAAAGAGCCTAAAACAGCCAAAGCCAAAACGGCAAACGCTCCCAAGGCAGTACGAAACCAATTCACGTTCCAGATTTTCCCGAGAATCGACTCCCGCCCAGTCAAATTCTCTTGGATTTCACGATTCAGGTTTTCAAAAGGATGCGCCTTCAAAAACGCTTCGCTATCCTTTTTCAACATTTGGACACGAGACGCAAATTCGGGATTTTCCCGTTCCAGTTTTTTGAACGCTTCCATTTCCTTCGGCGATAAATCGCCCGTCAGATATTTTTCCATTTTCCAGTCCGGAATCATCATATCGCCTCCAGATTTTTTAGTTTCACCTGCAAGGAACGCAGACGTTTGCGAACTCCGCTCACAGAAAGTCCCACGTTTTTCGCCGTTTCTTCTAACGTCATCCCGTCGATGAAATGCAAGACGGCAATCGTCCGCGAAGATTCCGGTTCGCCGTGAAACAATTTGAAAAGAACATTCTCCGCCTCATAGCGATCCTTCTCGTCATCCAGGCTTGCGATTTGGCAAAGCAAATCCTCCGAGGAATCCGCAACGCCTCGCCGCCCCATATCCCGAATCCGATTCAGGCAAAGCCTCGTCGCGGTATTCCACAGAAGGCTCGATGGATTTTCCAGATTCAAACGCCCGGAAGCTTCGAATATCCGCAAGAAAGTATTCTGCATCATATCCAACGCTTCCGAATCGTCTTTTAAAAGAAAAAGGCAACGCCGATAAACCATCGGGGCGTAGGCATTGTAAATCTCGGCTAAGAAAGTTTTTTCTGTTACACAGAGTCGTTTCACGTCATTTTAACACCGGAGAAAAGAAAATTTGTCACCGAAAATAGAAAAGATTGCCAATACGCTAATTTATTTTTACATTTGCGCGCGTAAAAAATCGAGGCAATATTTGAATCATTCCAATTTACGCATTCGCCTGACGATGTATTTTTTCGGGCTTTTTATCATGACTGCCGGAATCGCCTTTTCCGTAAAATCCGACTTGGGTGTGTCTCCTGTCAGCAGCATCCCCTACACGATGACATGCGTTTGGGGAATCGAAATGGGAAAGGCGACGATTCTCTTTCACATCGGTCTTGTCTTGCTGCAAATCCTCCTGCTGCGAAAAAGTTTCAAGGCAATTAATTTGTTGCAAATCATCGTTGGCGTGATTTTCGGCTATTTCACAACATTCTGCAACTGGGGAGCGAGCTTTCTTCCCACACCCGAAAATTTCGGTTTTCGGGTAGCCTTCGCCCTTATCAGCGTAGTCCTGGTTGCGGTCGGGATATTCTTCTATATGCCTGCGAACGTGATGCCGCTTGCCGGTGAAGGCGCCATGATGGCAGTTTCCAAGATATCCGGCATCAAGTTTCACAAGGTGAAAATCGGCTTCGACATTTCCATGGTCCTGATTTCGCTCGCCACGTGTACTCTGCTCCTACATTCATTCGGAAGCGTCGGTATCGGAACCGTTATCGCGGCTATCCTTGTCGGAATCGTACTGGGCTTTGTAAACAAGCATTTCGGAAACTGGCGCGATGACCTGCTGTCTCGGGGTGATGGAGAAGACAGCGAGGACGCCATCCCCGCAAACGCTTAAAACCGTTTGAACTTTACAGCCCCTCGGGATCGTCGAGAATTTTCCCGCCATTTGTACAGGCGTCGCATAGGCAGTAGCGAACGCCCTTTTCCTTGGCGGAAATTGCCGCTGTATGCATCTTCTCGCAGCCTTCCTTGCCAAATATTTCGACAGCCTTGTCCGTTGTCGTCATGGAAATCAAGTCGTCGATAAGACAGACGTCTTCCCGCAGTTCCTTAAGCAAGGCCTTTCCGAGATCCTCTCGCGCAGAATCATCGGCTTTGAGCCAAACTTCACCCGCTTCTTTCAGCTCCTTGCAACAGGAATTTGCCGTTATCGTTTTTCTGACGGTTTCGACGAGTTCTTCTTTTTTCATCATCACTCCAATTGTTGAATTTCATCTGTAGAAAGTTTGGAAGCCTTGGCGATTATTTCAATCGAAACGCCTTGTTCCCGCAAGGATTTCGCCATTTCGCGAGCTTTTCGTTTTTCTCCTTCCAGAATTCCTTTCTTGACGCCTTTTTTGACACCTTCCTTGAGACCTTCTTTTCGTCCGCTCTTGATGGCGTAGTCCCGAATAGCCTCGGCGTCCCATTTTGCTTTTTGCGCTTCATCGATCATTTTCTGTTCCTCTTTTGTCAATTTAGCTAGTTCCGAAACGGAAAACAAGCGTTCAAACGCCGTTCCCGCATAGGATTTCGGCATTTTGCGGAGGTTTTTGATATTCCTTAGCGCATAGAGTCCCCTGTCGAGCGACGTTTCGAGTTCCCCAAGCGTCTTCTTAAACTTCGGAAGTTCCACAAAAGCGAAAGTAAGCGCCCCGATCAAATCCGAACATTCTCTATCCCGAAGTTTCGCCCGGCGAATATAGCGGTCATCTTCAAAAGCTTCAAAATCCATCAGCACAATGGTTATCACCGGATCGATTTCATACCGATAATTCCTTCCCCGTTCCCCCTGGGCGACCACGGCCTGCGCTGCATAGTAAATCGCCCGGTTTACGATGTTTTCCTGCTTCGCAAGCTGCACCTCGACAATAAAGCGCCTGCCAATAGAATCGATACAGTAGAGATCGAAAATCGTCGCCCGGTTATCGTTCGAACCTTCGCAGAATTCCTTGTCCCGAGATTGCACCTTGGTAATCGGACATTCGATTTCCCCTTCGAGGACTGCGTTCAAAAGTTCGATAAGACACACTTTATTCGGCGAATCAGGATCAAACGCCTTCTTAAAAGTCCTGTCGAGAAGCAGGTCCGCATAGACGCCCGCGCCGCGAAAATCATCATAAGTTTTCTCGTTTTCTTCAAATTTCATTTTAAAATCCTTTTTTTGCGGAAACGCTTCCGCGAAAGCAGACCCGAAAACTTCGGCCCACCCTATATAACGCTCGAAATCAAAAAAAATCTACCGAAACCAGCGAAAAATTTTAAAACAGTCCAATAACCCGAATCCAGCCCAAGGCTCCGTTTTGGACTTTCCTAAAAAATTGCTAATATAATCCTTGACATTTTTGAGATTCGTCTCTTATTCTTGTTGCGAAAAAACGACCAAAATTTTCAACACTCAAGAGTAAGGCGAGCGCTCACGTCCCAATTGGGGCGTGGGTCGTTTGTGCTTATTGAGTGTTCTGGTTTCTTGGTCGTTACCTCCGCAGCAGTAAGCCTTCGACTCCACGCCTTTTTTATTTGGCCGTAAAAAATCGAAGGGAATGGGTAAAAGCGAATCCCATCCTGGAGACTTATGGCCTTGGCGAAAACAAAAAGCGACACAATCAACCTGCACAGGCAGGTGATTTCAAAAGAACGCGTGCTGCGGCACGGAGAAGTCTTTACCGCCGAAAAAGAAGTCGAGGCGATGCTCGACCTGGTAAAAAAAGAATCCTTCCGGATCGAAACGACTTTTCTAGAACCGAGTTGCGGCACGGGAAACTTCTTGGTGGAAATTCTGCGAAGAAAACTGCTGACAGCGAAAAAGGAGCGGACGCGGCAAAAAGAATGGGAAAGGGCGGCATTGCAAAGCCTTTCAAGTATCTACGGCATTGAACTGATGGCTGATACGGCGAAAATCAGCCGAAAACGCCTGTTTGAAATATTCGAAAAAGAATACCGGGAACTTTTTGCGGATTCATTCCAAGGGAAAATTTTGCAAGCGGCAAACTTTATCCTGCAAAAGAACATCATCACCGGCGACACGCTGAAAATGAAGACAACAAAAGGCAAGCCGATTGTCTTTACAAAATGGATTTTTTCCAATGACAAGGTCGCCCGCCAGGAATTTGAAATGCGCGCAATGATCGATTTTTATAAAAACAAGGAGTGCACCCAAGGGGATCTTTTTTCACAGGAACTTTTGCCACAAAAAATTTACGAGCCAGTCAAAACGGAAAACCTAGGAGACGCAAATGGAAAGAATTTCTGAACCAGACGATTTTTCGGCAGACATCCTCGCCCTTTTGAATGGCCTCCGCCCAAGAGACGACAACACGAATGTCTACACGCCACTCCACGTCGTAAACCAAATGCTCGACATTCTTCCAAAAGAAATTTGGAAAAGCAAAGAGATAAAGTTCCTTGACCCGGTCTGCAAATCGGGCATATTCCTGCGGGAAATTGCCAAGAGACTTATTTGCGAACAAATTAAATCAGACGGGAAAAAGTTAAAAGGCAAAGACCGTTTGCCATATATCCAGCATGTCTTGAAAAACCAGATTTTTGGAATTTCCCTAAGCGAAGAGGCGGGCAAAGTTTCACGAAGAACCGTCTATGCGTCACAGCGAGCCGATTCAAAATTTTCTCTCGGCGAATGTCTGTTCGCAAACAGCGAAGGAAATATCCGTTATGCGCCTTGTGGAGGCGAACGGGAAAAGGCGTCCTATCCGTTTTTGGAAAAATCCATCCGGGAAATTTTTGGAGAAGAAATGAAATTCGATGTAATCATCGGGAATCCGCCGTATCAGATGAATGTTGGAATTCAACAAAAAAGTCACGCAATTCCTATTTTTCAAAACTTCATTGAAAGAGCAAAACAATTAAATTCCCGCTTTGTAGAAATGATTATACCTTCGAGATGGTTTAGCGGAGGAAGAGGTTTAGATGAATTTCGAGATGAAATGTTAAAAGATAGAAGAATTTGTATTTTACATGATTTCTTAGATGGCTCTGAATGTTTTTCTGATGTTGAAATCAAAGGCGGTGTCTGTTATTTTCTCTGGGATAGAAATTATAACGGAAAATGTTTTATCTATACACACAGTGGAAAAGAAGTTGAAAAATCCTATCGCTATTTGTTGGAAGACATGCAAGATATTTTTATTCGTTATCCACAAGGAGTTTCCATTGTACAAAAAGTTTTGAACTTCAATGAAACTTCTTTTGCAACAATCGTCAGTCCACAAACGCCTTTCGGATTGTATTCCAGCTTTAATTCTTGGCAATCGTCAAAAACAACTAGCAGTATTAAACTATACGCAAACAAAAAAACTGGATTTATTGACAACTCCTCAATTCAAAAGAATAGACAATGGATTGACCAATGGAAACTTTATGTTCCCAAAGCAATCGGCTCAGGAAACATACAAACGGATGTGATAAAACCAATTATTGGAGAAAAAATGTCAGCCTGTACACAAACATATATTATGTATGGTCCGTTCAAAACAAAGACCGAATGTGAAAACGTTATCTCATATGTAAGTACAAAGTTTTTTCATTTTCTTGTTGGATTGAGAAAAAACACCCAAGATGCAATGGCAAAAGTCTACCGTTTCGTTCCCCTTCAGGATTTTTCAAAGCCGTGGACCGATGCGGAACTTTATAAAAAATACAACCTCACCGAAAAAGAAATCGCCTTCATCGAAAAGATGATCCGCCCTATGGAACCGTAATGAAGAAAGAGAATTACTTTATAGCGAATCAAAAGTTCAATCCGCGAATCTACGCATATTGCGACAGCCGCTGGCAGGGAATGCTCAAGGTCGGCTACACCGGACGCACAGTAAAAGAGCGAATGAAAGAACACTACCCGACGCGAACGCCAACCGATTCCTGGAAAATCCTTGTCGATGAATCGGCTCTCGACATTCACGGAAAACGCTTCACGGATCACCCGGTTTTCCGCGAACTCCAAAGGATGGGGTTTCCGCGTTCCGATATCGAATCGACAGGTAAAAGCAACGGCGAATGGTTTAAATGTTCCGTACAAGATGTCCGCGAAGCGATTCGTCACGTGCAACTCGGGATTTTCTCACCCGCCCAGGGAAGATTCCAAAAATTTCCCATGCGAAGCGAACAAAGGGAAGCCGTCGAAGCGGCTGCGCATTATTTCGAAACGCATCCCAAAATTGGGGACATGCCCGCCCCGCAATTTCTCTGGAACTGTAAGATGCGATTCGGGAAAACCTTTGCCGCCTACCAGTTGATGAAAAAGGAACGCTGGCAAAGAATGCTCGTCTTGACATACAAACCTTCCGTCCGGGCTGCATGGCGAAACGACCTAAACGAACACATCGACTTTGACGGATACCAGTTCGTAAGCGCAAGCGATGAAGACATCCACTTTGAAAACGCCGATAAGGAAAAGCCAATCGTCTGGTTTGCCTCTTTCCAGGATTTTTTGGGCAACGACGGAAACGGAAATTTTAAGCCTAGAAATAAGGCCGCAGTCGACATCGAATGGGATTGCATCGTCATCGACGAATCGCATTTCGAAGCGGGAACTATCACCGCGCAAAAACTCACAGGCGAAACGGCGGAAATGTTTGAATATGCGCATATCGGGCAGACCGAAGAACTCGAAGAGGAAATTCTCGAAACGGAAGAAATTCTCGCAATCGCCCACCTAAAGGCGAAAAACAGGCTTTTTCTTTCGGGGACACCTTTTAAGGCGCTTCGCAAGGGCCAATTTGACGACAGCGCCATTTACAGTTGGGACTATTCCAAGGAGCAAAAAGCAAAAGCCGAATGGGACGATTCAAACGGAAAAAATCCCTACTCGATCCTTCCGGAACTACGCCTTTTCCTCTACGAAATTCCAAGCTATATCAACACGGACTTTTTACAGAACGCAGAGCGAACCGAATTTTCCCTCAACGAATTCTTTCGAGCGGAGCAAAACGGCGGAACAGAAACAGCACGGTTTGTCCACGAGCCGAACGTCCAAAAATGGCTCGACATGTTGCGAAACGGAGGCGAATGGGAAAAACGGCAGCAAAAATTTCAAAACGACGAAAACGTTCCTATCATGCCTTATAGCGGAATCGCCGAAAAAAGTTTACAGCACACGGTCTGGTACTTCCAAAGCGTCGCTTCTTGCCACGCAATGAAAAATCTATTGCAAAGGCAAATCGGTTTCTGGTCCAAATTTCACGTCATCTGCTGTGCGGGAGCAGAAGCCGGGATCGGCGAAGAAGCGCTTGAACCCGTTTTACGTGAAATCCGCAAAAACAAATCGACAATCACGCTTTCTTGCGGAAAACTTTTAACGGGGACTACTATCCCCGAGTGGTCCGGAATTTTTATGCTGAACGACAAGAAGTCTCCAGAGTCCTATTTCCAGTCGGCGTTTCGCGTCCAGTCACCTTACTTTGTCAAAAATTCCGATGGTTCCCTGCCCGACGAAGAAGCGATTCTCAAAAAAGCCTGTTACGTATTCGACTTTTCGCCGACCCGAGCCTTAGACCAGGTCCGGGAATATGCGGAAGGGCTTATCGGGCAAGCGGGAAACGCAGAATCCTCGGTAGATATCGAAGAATCCATTCGGAACTTTATCAGGTTTCTTCCCGTCATTAGCTGCGATGAAAGCGGGATGCGCCAGATGGATCCGAACGATATTCTTTCAAAGATTTATTGCGGTGAAAGTTCTCCGGCATTTGTCCGAAAGGTGCGTCATATCGCGATAAATATGGACTGCGATTTTTGGGAAGAATGGAACAGGAATGCGGAATTGAGAGAAGCCATGAAGGCAATAGATCCAGATGTTCCCGGCGAAATCAATCTAAAAAAAGACGAAGACGTTCCTATCGAAGAAGGCGACGGAAATACAAATTCCGCGCAAAAAAAGGAAAAGTCGCGTCAAGAAATTATCGAACCAGCAGAAAAGTTGAAAAACCGGATTCGAAATCTCTGTTCCAAGATTCCGCTATTTATGTACTTGACCGACAAACGGGAACGCGATATTTCGGACTGCCTCACAATCGAAAAGGAACTGTTCCAGTCTATCGTGGGGCTCCGCCCGGAACTTTTCGAAAAGCTCCTGCTCACACTCGACAAAAGCGATCTCATCCGAATCATCTATTCGTTCAAACGTCTAGAAGATTCAAGTCTCGGCTATTACGGCTACAACAAACACCTTGAACTCGAAGAAGGCATCGCCGAAGAATTACCGCTAGACGTTTAAAAATTCTCAAGGAATCTGCCTGTCCTAAAGATTTCCCAAACGATGCGAAATAAAAAATTATATTATTGTCCAAATGGCAAACAGAGATTCCACCCAGTACGATTCTCGCCCGGCGATTTTTGGACGGGTCGTTACCAGCGTTTTCCCGAGATATTTTTCGTTCAGACACCAGCCTCCCGGAAATCTGCGCACCTGCATGATTCCGCCTGTCGTCTTTTGGGAAGTTCTCCGCAATCTGGTTCCGCTTATCCGCCTGCGGTTCTTTCTGAAAAAAAAGCGCAAGGAACATTCCGAAAAAGACATCCGCGTCGCATTCTACTCGGATAACCTCGACGAGGTGAACGGAATTGCGAACAACCTTCGTCATGTCATTTCGTTTATGCGAAAGAACGGTTACAAGGCGGCCCTCGCCGGGAGCGCTTTCAACACGCGCCTATGCGGCGTCATCGAAAACGGCTACGTGATTCTCTTGCCGCGAATTTTCAGCATGGAACAGCTCGGCTACGCAAACAGCGAGCTCGCCATTCCGCATATCGCACCGGCCCTCAGGCTGCTCAAGCGCTACCCGGTCGATTTGATCGAGCTTGAAACGCCAAGCCCCGGAGCGTGGGCGGTCGCCATCTGCGCAAAGGTCGCGGGCATCAAAGTTCTGAGCCATTACCGGACGGACGTTCCCACTTATACGAAAACGCTCGTAAAGGCCAAGTGGATGCATCGCTACGTACTCGGACTCATGCGGATTTTCTACCACTTCACCCGACCGGTCGTAAGCCCGTGCAAGGATTACAGGGACATTCTCATCCGCGACATCAAGGTTCCCGCAAAAGACGTCGAGATTCTCCGGCGCGGAATCCCGCTTGAAAACTTCAGCCCCGAACTTCGCGGCCAAGGCACCTGGGAAAAATTTTCTGACAAAAAAAGCAAGATTCGCTTTATCTATGTCGGGCGAATTTCCAAGGAAAAGAACCTGCCGCTTCTCAAAACGCTGTGGATGGATTTTCGGAAATCGCACCCGGATGCGGAACTGATGTTTGTCGGCGACGGCTGGTATCTCGATGAACTGAAAAAAGATTTTGAAAATGCGCCGGAAGTCCATTTCGCAGGCGTCCAAGGCGGGAAAACCTTAGCGGGTCTCTATGCGGATGCGGACTTTCTCCTGTTCCCCAGCACCACGGATACGTTCGGAAACGTCGTCGTCGAAGCGCTCGCTTCGGGTACTCCGGCAATTGTGAGCGACAAGGGCGGCCCGCAAGACATCATCTTCGAAAAGGGCTGCGGCTACATTCTCCCGAGCGACAGCCCCGAAGCCTGGATGCGCCAGCTCGAAAAATGCGCCGAATTGAAACGCGACGAAAACGCCTACCGAAAGCTTCGCGAAAACGCCTACGCCCGCAGCAAGGACTACACGCTCGAACAGGCGGTCAAGGCCCAGTGGGATTTCTACAAAAAGGTATATCGCTATTCTTATCGCCATCAATAAAGCCCTCTGCGAATGGTTCATCGAAAACCATGCCGAACTTCCCTGGCGTCCCAAGGATCTGTTTGCCAAGCGCGACCCTTATCTCGTCTGGATAAGCGAAACGATGCTGCAACAGACGCAGGTTTCCGCAGTCAAGGAAATTTTCGAAAAATGGATGCGCGATTTTCCGACTGTCGAAGCGCTCGCCGAGGCTAGCGAAGAATCCGTTTTCGAACATTGGAAAGGCCTAGGCTATTACAACCGGGCGGATAACCTTCTCCGAACCGCAAGACTGATCCAAGATTTTCGCAACGGAAAATTTCCCGATTCGCGATACGATTTAGAAGCCATGCCGGGCATCGGCGCCTATACAGCCGGAGCGATTCTCAGTTTAGCTTTCCACAGACCGGAAGCGATTCTCGACGGGAATCTCATCCGCATTTTTTCGCGCCTTTATGGCTGGGACTTTTTACCGACCGACGGAGCGAACGCTAAAAAGAGCTACTGGGAAAAGGCAAAATTCTGGGCAAAGGCCAAGGATGCGTTTCTCACAAACGAAGCCCTGATGGAACTCGGACGGACGGTCTGCAAAAAGGCGCATCCCGATTGCAAAAAATGCCCGTTTCAAGAAGTCTGCCAAGCTTTCCTGGAAAACCGCCAAGAGGAACTTCCCCCGAAGAAAAAGGTCCGGTATGAATCGTGGACAGGATTCGCCCTCGTACTTTTTGACGCGGACGGAAACATCCTTCTCAAAATATCGCCCGAAGCTCCTTTTCTTAAAAAACATCTGACATTCCCTCTATTCGAATATGCGGATATTCATCGGGACGTTTTCCCAGGCGCCGCAGAAAAAATCGTCCCCTTTGAAAACGTCAAGCGTTTCCGTTTTATGGGAACGGTCAGCCATTCCATCACACGGTACAAAATCTCGTGCCGGGTGCTTTGCGCCGAAGTCAAGACCCGCGAAGGCATCGACGGTGAATGGATTCCAAGGGAAAAAGTTTCCCAAAAAATCGTTTCCAGCCTCGGTCAGAAAATCCTAGTTTTAGCGCATGACTTCTGATATCGCATCCAGGGAAATGTCCGCCGAGGAAGCCGCGGAACTCATCCGAGACGGAGAGACTTTAGGCGTTTCCGGTTTCACGCTCGCCGGTTACCCGAAAGCGGTTCCGACCGCCCTTGCAAAGCGCGCTCAAAAAATCCACGAAGCGGGAAAGCCTTTTCAAGTTACGCTTTTTTCGGGAGCCTCGACCGGCGACGAATGCGACGGAGAACTCGCCCGGGCAAATGCCATCCGATGGAGAGCACCCTACCAGTCGAACAAGGACTTGCGAAACGCAATCAACCGCGGGAATGTCTTTTACACCGATGCGCATCTAGGCGTGATGGGAAGGCTCGTCCGAAGCGGATTTTTGCCGAAACCGACAACGGCAATCGTCGAAGCGACAGAAGTTTCAGCCGACGGAAAAATTCGACTTTCCTCGTCCTGCGGAAACTCCATCGAATTTCTCCAGACAGCGGACCGGGTCATCGTCGAATGGAACGCCGCCTACGGAGATTTCCTGTCCGGAATTCACGACTGCTACCTGCCCGAACTTCCGCCCTACACCCATCCGATACCCGTCACGCACATTCTCGACCGCGGTGGAAAGGATTTTGTTCAGGTTTCCCCGCAAAAAATCGTCGCAATCGTCCGAACGAACCGTCACGACTCCATCCGACCGTTTACGGAACCCGATGCAATTTCAAAAACCATCGCAGGGCATATTCTCGAATTTTTGGACCACGAAAGGAAAAAAGGTCGCCTGCCCAAAGGTCTCCCCTACCAGAGCGGCGTCGGCAACGTTGCAAATGCAGTTCTCACGGCGATGGCTCGCGACGAGAAGCAGGAACCGGTCAGCCTCTTCACCGAGGTCATCCAGGAAGCGGTCTTTGAACTCATCCGAGCGGACAAGCTCATCGGGGCGAGCGGCACCGCTCTCACTTGTTCCGAAAGCGCCTGGAAATTCTTCAAGGAAAATCCCGCCCTCAAAAAGAAATTTGTCCTCCGCGCCCAGGAGGTTTCCAACCATCCCGAAGTCATTCGCCGCCTGGGGGTCATCTCCATGAACACGGCTCTTGAATGCGACATCTTCGGCAACGTGAACTCTTCGCACGTGAACGGTTCCGCCATCATGAACGGCATCGGCGGCTCCGCCGACTTTTCGCGAAACTCGCTGCTCGGATTCTTTATGACGCCTTCGACGGCAAAGGGCGGCTCCATCAGCGCGATAGTCCCCTACGTCACGCACATCGACCACACCGACCACGAAACGAACATTTTTGTCACGGAACAGGGGCTGGCCGATCTCCGCGGAAAGGATCCGGTCACACGTGCACGTGAAATAATCGCCAAATGCGCACACCCCGATTATCGTCCGCAATTGAATGATTTTTTAAATTACAGCATCGCCTCTTCGAAAGGAAAGCACATTC
>CAVKXR010000021.1:0-18887 GCA_963660275.1 Oscillospiraceae bacterium | reverse complement strand
CCCGTATGCCTTGTGATGATTTGACCGGATTGCGTACAAAATAACAGGCTTCCGTCATCGTTGATGTCGAGAATCGTCCCTTCGATTATTTCGTCTCCTTCGATGATTTTCCCTGGATTTCCGATGAACTGGTCCATCTTTCTCCATTCATCAATCCATGGCGTAACGCCTTTTGTCTGGGCGATTTCTACGGATTGTTGGAGTTTGTTGATGATTGCTTGCAAGAGAACTTCCCGGTTGACGGAACGCCTTAAAAGAATCTTTAGACTGGATACGGGACGGTCGATGCTTTTCAGATCGTCTGCATCTGCATTGACATCGATGCCGATACCGATGGTTAGCAGTTTTTCTCCGTTCTTGGCAAGGATTTCCGAAATCATCCCGCAAAGTTTTTTCTTTTCACAAAGGATGTCGTTTGGCCATTTGACGCTTGCATCGATGCCGAGTTCCCGAAGAATTTGGGCGATTGTGATGGCGCTGATTTGCATCAGCTGGGGATATTCTCTCGGTGCAAAATTTTCAAGCGGATAGAGAATGTTGAAGTAGAGATTTTTTCCTTTTGGCGAAAGCCATGTCCGATCGTGCCTGCCGCGACCGCTTGACTGCGAATCGGCGACGATGACGTCTCCGGATTCCAATTCTTGCAGATGTTCCTTGCTATACCTGTGCGTACTTTCCAGGTGCGGAAAAAGTTGCGCCATTTTCCCGTTAAATCCGAGAATTTTCCAGGATTCAAAAGGTCGCTCAGCTGAAAAAAAATCTTCCATGCGACAATAATAATTTTAATTTCAAGGTAAAGCCGAGACGGATAAAATTTTTCTGTTAGAAAGTTTAGGCTTTAAAAGTTTTAAAATAGGGTTTGATATGAATCTTTTGAAATTCTTGGATGATGCGGTGACGCCCTGGCATACCGCGGATAGCGTTTCTCGGGAACTTTTGAATGTCGGATTTGTTGAATTGAAGGAGACGGAATCTTGGAATCTGCAAAAGGGAACGGCGTATTTTGTGAAGCGTGGCGCGGCTATCTTTGCGTTTCGGATGCCGTCGCAGTGGACTTCGAATTCGCGTTTTTTACTCGCCTCTTCGCATACGGATTTTCCGGCGTTAAAGATTACGCCTAATCCGGATAAGTGTGCCGCCGGGATTCATCTGCTTCATCCGGAAATTTATGGCGGCGCTTTGCTCAATACCTGGTTTGATCGCGATTTGGGAATGGCGGGCATCGCGGTTGTTCAAGACGGAAATCGTTTGGAACAGAAACTTGTACGCATGAAGACACTGTGCCGCATACCGGAACTTGCAATTCATCTAAATCGAAATGTGAACGAGGACGGTTTTCACATAAATTCCCAGACTCAGCTGGACGCTTGCTTTTCTTTGGATGAATCGCAAAAATTCATCTCTAGTTTGGAAGAAGAAGTCGGAAAGAAAATCGTTGATTTTGAAATGCAATTCTTTGATTCGCAACCGGCGGCTCTTGGCGGGCTTTCGCCAGAATGGATTTATTCTGGACGCTTGGACAACCTGCTTTCCTGTGAAGCGATTCTTTGCGGAATTGCGGAGACTCCGGCGGAATCGGAAAATGTTCGGGGCGCATTCTTTTTCAACAGCGAGGAAATCGGTTCCGAAACGCGGGACGGTGCTGCGGGAAATTTTGCCGAGGCGATGCTTTCTCGGATTGCGGATTCCGTACAAATGAATCGTGGAGAGTTTTTGGGAAATCTTTCTGACTCGATTCTCTTTTCTCTCGATGTTGCCCATGCGACGCATCCTGCCTTTGCGGAAAAAATGGAACCGAATCATTCGCCGATTTTGGGCCGGGGAATCGTCCTAAAAACGAATGCGAAAAAACGCTATGCGAGCGAAGCGGTTTCGAATGCGTACCTGAAAAGAATTTGTGAAATGCAAAAAATTCCATTCCAAACTTTTGTCAGCCGGAACGATATGCCGTGCGGAAGTACCGTTGGACCTAGACTTTCGGCTTCCCTCGGAATACCGACGGTAGATTTGGGAGAAGCGATTCTTTCGATGCACAGCATCCGTGAGATGGCGTCTGTCGAAGACCATGAAAGAATGCGGAACGTGATGCGAAACTTCTTTCTTTAAATGCAAAAACGGCCGGCATTTTGCCGACCGTTCCTTTTTCTTGTTGTTTATTCTTCTTCGCCAAAGTTTTCATCGACAAAAAGCCGAATGACTTTATCGACGAGTTCATCGTCATAGTCTTCCTGGATGGCTCCGACATTCCAGTAGGCGAGTTTTCCGCTGAACCAGGCGTCTTTTCCGACATCCGATTCGGTGTCGCTGTAGCGGAATTCCAGATGGAATGTTGTCTTGGGCGTATCGTCCTGGAAACCGAAGAATGCGAAATCACCGGAATTTTCATCTTCGCTTTGGTAAACGTGGGCTTCGGCTTTTGAATTTTTGACCGGGCTGTAAGTATGGCTAAAAATTTCTTTTCCGTCTTTATCGAAACCGGA
Organism: Oscillospiraceae bacterium; assembly: GCA_963660275.1. GTDB lineage: Bacteria > Fibrobacterota > Fibrobacteria > Fibrobacterales > Fibrobacteraceae > Hallerella. Next base: position 16,407 of record CAVKXR010000021.1, on the reverse strand, counting down.
AATTTGATTTCCTTGAATTTTGATTTTGACGACGCCTAGGATGAAGTTGCAACGGAAGGCAAAGTTGTTCGGAAAATCGTACGATTCGACGGCTTCTTCACCGTAGATTTCTGCTTGCATCATTCCGATGATTCCTTCGGCCATGGCGTTTGCCGCGGAATCGCTTACGTCTTTTTGCAATTTTTGGATTTCGTCAATCCAGATATTTCGATACTTTTGCTGGCCGATAACGGGGAAAAGTTCGATATAGCTGCCTTGGATCTCGGAAAGGAAGCTGTCGGTTTCCGCTTCGTTATCGCTAGACGAACTGCTCGAACAACCAAAGGCGAATAAGGCCAGAGCAAGGGAAAAAAGGCTTGCGAGGAAAATCTTGGCGATTGATTTTCTTGTCGAAGATTCGTAGGGTTTCATGGATACTCCTTGTAAAAATTAACCTACTCTAATAAAATTAGCATTAGCTAACAATTTTTGCAAGGGGGAAATTCTGATGGTCGCTAAAGGGGAACGCATATCGCTTTTCGGAATTCCATTTGAACTTTTTTGTATTTCCGGAAAACTTTTTTGTTTTAAATCAGCGGTAAAAAAGAGACGGTTTGATGAAATCGATGAAATTTTTTGAAAAATCGAAATGGCATAATTTTTGCGATACAATGCATAACGGAAAACCTCAACCAAGGATAGGTTATGACGAATAAAATCCTCCTTTTTTCTATGCCGCTAGCCGTTTCATCCCTTTTGTTTGCGCAGGGCTTAGAAGCGAAAGGCGATGAACCGACATTTCATGTTTCGGGATCTGTCGAGTTTGAAGCGAATGCGCATTTTAAACAGGTCGATCCGCGAATTGAAACCGATAACAACGCCCAAGACAATAAGTGGTTCCACGATTATTCATCGACATTCGATCTGCTTTTCCAGGTGAAATTCAATGACAAGTGGTCTGCGGAAGCAGCGATTTCTGCAGACGGCGATGGAACCATTCCGGGATTTGCCTACGATGGAGCGTTTATCCAGTATCGACTGAATGATGAGATTGCCATCAAGGCCGGAGACTTTACCTACTCGGAAGGTGCTTTCCGCTACTACGATTACGACGATCCAGGCGACGCCGCTGCCGGGATGATGGAACGGAATGTTCGCGGTATTGAATTGGACGCTTATGGTTTGACCCTTGGACTTGGGCTTGGCGCGGACGATGACGATTGCGAAGCTTCTGACGCGGGATGTACCACCTATGCCGTTCATGCCGCATACGATCTATCGCTTGGCGCAAGCGCGATTCGTCCCTATGTGAACTACAAGAGCTACCAGGTTGAAAACGGCAATAGTCTGCGGGCCGGTGTGATGGCGAATCTCGTTTTTGGGAATGTCGCAAACATCCAGGTTGTCTATGGGCTGTATTCCGATGCGCTTTCAGAAGATTCTCCCAAGATGAGCCATGCCTTTGCCGTGGAACCGGAAATAAATTTGGGGAAGTTCTCGGTCAAGGCTTCTGCCTATTATGCCGTTTTGGATGATGAAAATCCGACGAGCGTTGACGCTCCGGAATACATGTTCGCCTATGTGGAACCGGCGATTTCCCTTTTGGAACATCTTTCGCTAGGCATTCAGGGAGAATATCATACGATGACGCTTGATGACGATGCCGATTTGGCGCAGGTCTTTATCGGCCCAAAGGCGTATTTTTCTCCGACGGAAAATCTCTCGATGGAAGGATACATTCGTGCCTGCAAGCCTCTCGGTGATGACTACGGGGATTCGGACGAACTCTATTTTGGAGCGGGAGCTTACGTAGGTTTTACTTTCTAAAAAACGAGTTTCGGTTTGGGACTGCTTCGCTAGCTTGTGGAGCGGTCTCTTTTTTTTATTTTTGTAATCATGAAAATCGTTTTTATGGGAACGCCGGAATTCGCGGCACACTTTTTGGAACATCTCTATTCTGGACCGCACGAGGTCTTGGCTGTTGTTACGCAGCCCGATCGCCCTGTCGGTCGCGGACGCATTTTAACGCCTCCGCCCGTCAAGGTAAAAGCGCTTGAATTTGGGTTTCCCATTCTGCAGCCCGCTTCGGTAAAAGACGCTTCCTTTGCCGAGGATTTGAAAAAGTGGAATGCGGACCTGTTTGTCGTTGTCGCTTTTTCCATTTTGCCGAAAGCGGTTCTCGCCTGTTCCAAGTTCGGTGCGATAAATGTCCACGGCAGCCTGCTTCCCAAGTATCGCGGTGCGGCGCCTGTCCAGTGGGCGATTGCAAATGGAGAAACTTCAACCGGCGTGAGCATTTTTCTTTTGGACGAAAAGATGGATCATGGTCCGCTTCTCGAACAGAGAACCATTCCAATCGACTTGCAGGATACGGCGAGTTCCGTTCTGGAAAAAATGGTCGGTCCGGGATGCGATGCGCTGGATGCCGCTATCGATCGAATTGCGAACGGTGAAATCAAGGACCTTTTGGCCCAAGAACACGAAAAGGCTTCGCCCGCGCCGAAGCTCAGAAAGGAAGACGGAAAAATCGATTTTTCGAAATCCGCCTTGGAAATTCACAATCGGATTCGAGCATTTTGCCCGTGGCCAGGAGGCTTTTGCGCGTTTAACGGGAAAGTCGCCTATTTTCGAAAGACAAATCCTGTCGAGCAAAACATGGGAATTTCTCCGGGAGAGGGGAAAGTCCAGAACGGAAAACTCTTTGTCGGAACGGGAAACGGTGTGCTGGAAATTCTTGAAATCCAATTGGAAGGAAAACGTTCCATGTCTGCCGCGGATTTCTTGCGCGGGATTCAGAAGAAGGATGCACTGTGCTTCAAAACGATTGTCTAAAGGAACGCCTTGCCGCTTTTTTTGCCGTTCTCGATTGGCAGAAAAAGGGAACGCTGATTCGTGAACATTCCCTTTCCCCTTTTGCGAAAGAACTTGCACTAGGCGTATGCCGCAGACATTTGCTTCTTTTGTACGCAATCAAGAAATGCGTTCAGCGAATGCCGAAACTGGAAGTACAATGCGCGCTAGAACTGGGCATTTATCAGTTATGCTTTATGAAGTCCGTCCCTGCGAGTGCGGCGGTCAATACCAGCGCGGAACTGGTTCGCCGGGTAGGATTGGGTGAAGGCGCGGTCAAGCTGGTAAACGGCATTTTGCGAAAGATAGAACGCGAAGGCTTGCCCGAGCTTCCCGCCCAGAACGTGCGAAAAATCGGTTTGGAAAACTCCTTCCCGGAATGGCTTGTGCGCCGTCTTCTGGATTTTTACGGAAAGGATGTGGCGATGGAAATCGCGGAAGAAAGCGTCAAGAGACCGAGCCAGTGGATTCGCGCAAATACAAAAAAAATCTCTGCGGAAAAGTTGAAAGCGGCGTTGAAACTTTCCGGAAGAATTTATGCGAATCGCTATTTGGAAATTCTCGAAGCTTCTGATGAACCGCACTTGGGCGAACTTTTAAAAGGGGAACTTTTTGCTCAGGGATTCTTCTCGGTGCAGAATCCGGCGGCATTTGAAGTCGTCAAGTTGCTCGATGTGCAGGAAAATTCATTGGTGTGGGATGCGTGTGCGGCTCCCGGCGGAAAGACGGCTTTGATTGCGGAAATGTTCCCGACGGCGAAAGTTCTCGCTTCGGACGTGTCTGCGGAACGTTTGTGCGCAATGGAAGATTTGCATCGGCGATTGAATTTGCGGAATGTCCGTGTACAGGCGTTGGATGTCCTCGCTTCGGACTTTGATAAAAAGTTCGATCGGATTCTTTTGGATGTTCCGTGTTCGAATTTGGGAGTTCTTTCCCGACGGCCCGAAGCCAAATATCGCTTGACGCCCGATGATTTTAAAACTTTGCCGGAACTTCAGTTGCAAATTCTGGAAAAGGCTTCCGAGGCTTTGAAAGTCGGAGGAATTCTCGTGTATGCGACTTGTAGCCCGGACCGTGCCGAAACGGATGCTGTCGTCAAAAAATTTTTGGATATGCGCATCGGTTTTGAAAAGCTCGGAGAAGCGCTTCGCATCGGGAAGAATCCGTTTGGATTGGATCGTTTCTTTGCCCAGGCGATTCGGAGAATAAAATGAAGAAGTTAATTTGTTTGATTAGTTTGTGCGTGGTATCCCTGTTTGCAAAAATGGATTCGTCCAAAACGGAATTTTCCCATGCGGGGATAGGGATTGAAGGCGGTGCGCTTTATTTTTTGGACGACGTGCAGGATGCGTTGGATAATACTTACTATGGATTGCTTGAATTTGAATACCTCTATTTTGAAAAGTTTCTAGGCGTTGTCCAATTTGGATATTCGTATCTTCCGACAAAAGGAAATGTCGAATATCCGGGAATCCACCAGGTAAACGGCAGGGTCGGACTGGATTATCCGTTGCCGATTGCGAAACCGATTGCGGTCGGTGCGGGATTCAGCTGCATTTGGATGCGTGCCGATGCCGATGGGGATGTTTCGCATTCTACGCTTGCCGATAACGAAACGGAATTTGGCTTTTACGCGCGTCTCGATCTCCCGATTCTAATGCTTGAAAATTGGCGCATGGGGGCAAGGTTTTACTTTGAAACCCTGTGGACGGAGCCGGAAACATCGCAGACGGCATGGTTCGGATTTTATCTGCAACGAAAACTCTGGTAGGAAACCTTGAAAATGCGAATGAAATTTTTAATCGCCGCCTCTCTGCTTTTTGCCCAAGTGATTTTTGCGGAAATTTTTCCGGAAACAGAGGGGATGCAGGACACTCGAAACGATGGAACTTTCTTGACGGCTTCCCCGACTTATGTTTTCGACAGGAGTTCCCAAACGGGAGGACTCCATTCCGAAAGCGAGGAGTGGAATCCCCTGAAAATTCGGGAGAGGTTTTTTGTAAATAGGATTTCGGGGACGCCTTCTTGGACGCCTTTTTCCCCTTCCGTATGGCTTTCGGTCGGAAACGAAATCGGCGACTTGATGTACCAGGATCCGCTTCGCGGAGGCATCTTGGCGCATGAAGAAAATCGAACGCCGATGCTTGAAGGAGGATTCCGGTCCAAGCCTTATAGCGGAATTTGGGCGACCGCGCGTTATTTTCAAATCGACCACTATTCGAATAATTTGCGAAAGGTTCGGCGTGACATGGTAAAAACGGATGAATTTTCCATTTTCGGGGAAAACCTTCCGTTTACGAGTACGGCCTATGCGGGACTGGGGTTTGATGCGCAATCCTTTGACGTTTCCCTTCTCGCCGGGCATGAATATGTCTGGATCTATGGCGAAAGCAATCGCTGGATTCCCATCGAGTACAAGCCGCGCGTCGATTCCCGTTTTGATTCGAAATACTTTCACGCTTCGCTTGTCTATGAAAATGCCGAATACACGCTTTCGGCGAAAGAAACCGTCGGCAATCGGAAAGAGTGGAACGGTTCGGTAAGGCTTGGCGAAGATTCGCTTGCTATTCGGCAAAGACTTTGGAATGTCGCTCTGGGCGTCGCATTTCGGGTGGTCGATGACAGCGCATTTGTCCCGTTCGGGATTAAAGACGATTATGTCGCCTTTCCGTTTTTGGAATATGCCGTTCGGCCTGCGGAACGCTTGCAACTTGCGGGATTCATCGGGACGAGCGGTCGGGACTTTGCCAGCAAGGACAGTGTGGATTTGACGCTTCCGGCATTTACCGGTATCGTTACGAAAATCGGATTCAAGAATCATTTTGCGTCGGCGTTGAATCCGCTGGGAGAAGATTTTGAATATTTCGATTCGGATACGATTTCTCTAAAAGCGGATGGCTGGATGCAGTTGCATCGTATCTTTCTGGATGTCCAAAGCCGCTCCAAGTTTTTTGGACTTGGAATGAATTTTGCAGGTTGGTTTGAAAAGGGAGCCGAGACGTTTGACGTAAAGGAATATATCGTCCAAAAAATCGGTGAACGAAAAGCTGTCTATCGCACGGGAAATGCGGAACGCATCGATTCGTGGATTCGCGGGTTTACGGGAGAAGCTCATGCCGCATTCTATTATGAAGAAATGTTTTCGCTTCTCGCCCGAGCCGGATTCGAGCGTATTGATGGAGAAGAAAAACGCTTTGAAGTCAGTCCGGTTGAAAATTGGCTTTCGATTGCTGCGTCGTGGAATTTGTGGGAACGGTTTGAAATCCAACATGCCTGGACGTACCGCTCGGACGCTAGTTGGAACTTGAGAACCGAAGATCCTTTTGTGGTTAAAGGTTCGTGGTATTGGAACGCTTCGTTTGTGCAGAAATTTCCAGGAATCGGACTTTCACTTTCCGCGACGATTTTACATGCGATAGGAAAGGAATTGGTCCAGGTTCCAAACGGTGGCGATGATCGTACGCGCTTCTTTTGTAACGTGACGAAGACTTTTTAGATGGAGTTGAACGTGAAAATTCCAAGTCCTGATGAAATTTTTCCAAATGAATATGGGACTTCCTGTTTTGTCAAGAACGTGGTCAAGGCTCCGAATGTACAGATTGGTGATTATACCTATTACGATGATTCTATCGCGCCGACGGAATTCGAAAAGAACAACATCCTTTTCAACTACCCGGAATTTGGAGATAAATTAATCATTGGAAAATTTTGCCAGATTGCTTCGGGGACAAAGTTTATCATGGGACCGGCAAATCACCGGCTTTGCAGCGTGACGACTTATCCGTTTAACGTGTTTGGCGGAACTTGGACGGAAAAAACTCCGCCTCACATCTCTCAACTGCCGCACAAAGGCGATACGGTTATCGGAAACGATGTCTGGTTCGGGAGGGAATGCGTCGTGATGCCCGGTGTAAAAATCGGGGACGGGGCGATTATCGCGGCCTACTCCGTAGTGGTTCAAGATGTTTCGCCTTATACGCTTGTCGGCGGAAATCCTGCGCGTTTTATCAAGAACCGTTTTTCTCCCGAACTAACGGAACTTTTGCTGCGATTCAAGTGGTGGAATCTGGATGCAGAAAGGCTTGCGGAATTTCTCCCCGTTCTGTGCGATGGGGATTTGGAAAAAGTGACGCTTCAAATCAGAAAAATGTTAAACGCTTGAACCTTGTAAAAAAAGCTCCGCTTGGCGGAGCTTTTTCGTGATATTATCGGGTGATTCGGATGGATTGCATCTGGCTTTGATGACCGTCGCTAGCCTTGATGATGTAAGTTCCGTTCGGGAGATTTTCCAAAGAAAGCGAACTTGTTTTCGAACTTCGCAAGGAATGTCCCTGGACATCGTAAAGGTGAATGGATGGATTCTTGGCGTTTACCAACTGGACGGTTTGTTCGGTCGTTTGCAATTCAAAGGAAGAAACTCGAAGAGATTTTGCGATGCCTGTTCCGCTTGTATCGGGACTTTCGGAGCAGGCGGTATAGGAGGTGGGATTTGTGGCGAGGTAGCTTTTGACCAGATTTCCCGATGCGGAGTATTGCAGGTTGTTTGCTGTCGCATTCTCTGTGAAAGCAGCGGTTCCTTCGTTGATTCTAGAGGCACTCCAGTTTGCCCAGGAAATTTTGTATTTGTCGGCAAAGGCTTGCCATTCGTCGTTTTTCGCCTGTCCCGGTGTTCCGCCACCGTTCGAAGTTCCGGTTCCCCATTCGCTGATGAAAATGGAAAGCCCCGCCTTGATGGCCTTTTCTCCGTTTGCGCCTTCGCACGAAGCTCCCCAATCGGAAGTGCCGCTTACGCAATGGCTCATCGCATAGTAGTGGAGCGTGTAGGCGGTGTTGTTCTTGCTATCGGTTACTTCGTTTCCGATGACTTCTTCCGGGTGCTGATCCCAGGCGCGCGTCCCCACGAGAATCAGGTTGTCGGAATATTCCCGGATGACGGGGATGATCTGGTTCGCGTAATTCTGAATATCTGCCCAGGCGATCTCTTCTGGCTCGTTGAAAATTTCAAAAATGACGTTATCGTAGCTGCCGTATTTTTGCGCCATTTCCGAAAAGAATCCTTTGGCGCTTTCCACTTGACCAGTCGCTTCGTGGGAATGCCAGTCGATGATGACGTAGATATCGTTTTTGATAGCGGCTTCGACGACGGTGCTGACGAGCTTCTTCTGGTTTTCGGCATCGAGCTGGAAACCTTTATAGGGACCGCTCCAGTTTTCTGTTCCCGTCGCCATGGCAGCGCGGACGATTTGGATATTCATGTCGTTTACCATCGAAGTGATGCCTGCTTCCGTCCAGAAGTCGGTCGCATTGGTGAGGAGACTCCAGTAGAGGCTCATGCCGCGGACCTGGACTTCGGAACCTTCGGAGACACCCTTGCAAGAACCGTAGATGCGGCCTTCGTTCGCGGAATTTTTGCCTGTCATCAGCTGTCCGTATTGGCTCACGGGACCAATGCGATTAGGCGTAATCGTTTGAGCGAAGGAATTTGCCGAGCAGATGGCAAGAGCAGCAACGGCTAATGGGATAAGCTTTGTTTTCATCGTGAATCTCCGGTTGGGCTTGACAAATTAAAAATACTCTAATTTTTGAAAATCGTTCAACCGCCTTTGGGTTTGTGATTTCGCTTAAAAATCTCTTCGGAATTTTTAAAATAAGTTATTTTTAGATTCGTGAATTTCCAAAACTCCAAGATCCGTTCGCTGTCACAAAAATTGCCGGGTCAAAAAAGCATTTTAGGCCAGATGTGGCGATATTTTTTGACGGGCGGTCTTGCCTTCGTCGTGGATTTCGGACTTTTTGCGATTTGTCTTTATGCGCTTGAATGGCATTACCTTGTTTCAAACTTGATGGGGCTTGTCGCAGGGCTTGTCGTGAATTACTGGATAAGCATTCGTTGGGTTTTTGCCGCTTGCAAGCGGAGCGTTTCGAACAGATCTTTGGAATTTTCCATGTTCGCCCTAATCGGAATTTTGGGAGTCCTTTTGAATCAGGCTCTGATGTGGTTCCAAGTGGATCTTTTAGAAATCTTGCCGATGCTTGCGAAACTCGTTTCCGCGGCGATTGTTTTGCTGTGGAATTTTGGAATCCGAAAAATGTTCCTTTTTAAATCGTTGAAGGATTGATATGAAAACTGCCGTGATAATCGGGGCTGGTCCTGCGGGACTTACCGCCGCCTATGAACTTTTGAAGACGACGGACGTGAAACCGATTGTTCTCGAAGAAAACGATTTTGTCGGAGGAATTTCCCGGACGGCCGTTTACAAGGGAAACCGGATGGACATCGGCGGTCACCGCTTTTTCAGCAAGAGCGATACGGTGATGGACTGGTGGGCGGATATTTTGCCGTTGCAAGGTTTCCCGAGCCGGGACGATCTTTCGATTGAACGTTCGGTGAACCTTTCTGCCGGAGGTCCCGACCCGGAAAAGGAAGACCGGGTGTTGCTTGTCCGTTCGCGCCTTTCCCGAATCCTCTATACGCGAAAACTTTTTGACTACCCGGTCAGCCTGAACGCTTCGACGATTAGAAATTTGGGTCTTTGGCGGATGTTCAAAATTGGAATGAGCTATCTCAAGGTCTGCATTCTCCCGAAGCGCAAGGAAGTCTCGCTTGAAGACTTCATGATCAACCGTTTTGGCGTGGAACTTTACCGCACGTTTTTCCGGGACTATACGGAAAAGGTCTGGGGCATTCCCTGCGATAAAATCAGCGCGGACTGGGGCGCCCAGCGGATCAAGGGACTCTCGATTGGGAAAACGCTACTTCATGCGGTGAAATCCTTCTTGCCAAAAAAATCGGTATCGATTCGGCAGAAAGGAACGGAGACGAGCCTTATCGGGGAATTTCTCTACCCGAAGCTCGGACCGGGAGAACTCTGGGAAACCGTTGCCGAAAAAATCCAGAAGCTTGGCGGAGAAATTCATCTCCATTCCAAAGCGACGTCTCTGGAGGTTTCGGGACAAAAAATTTCTGCGGTGCGCTATACGGAAAACGGTGAAGAGAAAAGATTGGAAGCCGATTACGTGATGAGTACGATGCCCGTAAAAAACTTGGTCGAGGCTCTTCCGAATGTTCCCGCCGAAGTTTCCCGCATTGCAAAAGGACTTGTCTATCGGGACTTTATGACGGTGGGACTTTTGCTCGATTCGCTGGATATCAAGAATCCGGCGAAAGCGGGAACGCCCGAAAGCCGCTTGAAATTTGTCGCGGACAACTGGATCTATGTGCAGGAATCCGACGTGAAGCTCGGGCGCATCCAGGTCTTCAACAACTGGAGCCCCTATCTGGTTTCAGATCCTTCGAAAGTCTGGATTGGTCTTGAATACTTTGTAAACGAAGGCGATGAAATGTGGAACATGACCGACCGTGATTTTATCGATTTCGCCATTGCGGAACTGGAAAAGATTCATGTGGCGAAGCGTTCTGCCGTCAAGGATTCGGTCCTTTTCCGCGTACCGAAAACCTATCCGGCGTATTTTGGAACTTACAAGGAATTCGGCAAGGTCCGAGAATATGTCGATTCCTTTGAAAACCTGTTTCTCATGGGAAGGAACGGAATGCACAAGTACAACAACATGGACCACAGTATGCTTACCGCGATGGAAACGGTCAAGTGTATCCGGGAAAATTCAAGCGACAAGTCTGCCATCTGGAACGTGAATGCCGAAGCGGAATATCACGAAGGAAAGAAGTAATCGGATTTGATTGCGTATAAAGTAATTTTGAATTTCGGGTTGGTGTCGATGAAAAGTGTCAAGAAATTTTTTTGCATACCGGAACTGTATTGCCTCTTACTTTTGTGCGCAGGGATTTTCCTGTTCTTTGGCTCCCGCTTTGCGGTGGAAAATGTCGGGTATCGTTCTTTAAATGACGAAAAGAAAACGACTTTTCCGATTGCGGAACAGTTTCGGGAAGGCGAAAGGTTTGAAGTCTTTTTCGATGTGCGGACAAAACTCGGCGGGAATTTTGCCCTGAAAGTCATCCCGGACGACTGTGCGGAAACCGTCAAGATCAACGGCAACAAAATTTCGCTCTTCCATTTTCCGGGACATTGCGATTACAGCAACGGCTTTGTGCTTCCGGCAGATTCGATTGCGAAATATGCGGACGGGGAAAATGTCCATTTTGAATTTCTCGTTCGGAATAACGGAGGCGTCGGCGGCTTGAACGTAAAACCGGAGATGCTTTCGTCTTTTGCCGGAGCTTTGTCATATGTTTTGATGCTCGTTTCTTTTACAGCGCTTTTTGCCTTTTTGTTTCGGAGATTCCATGTCGGGCTTTTGCCTCGAATCCTCTTGACCGTCGGCGTTTTGCTGCGCGCCTTGATGTTTTCTTCGCTTTCCTATACCCAGTATTCTTACGATGTCGATGGGCATCTGGATTACATCAAAATCGTTGCGGAAAAACATGAAATTCCGGGAACCGATGATTGCTGGACATGCTATCACCCGCCGGTTTATTATGCGGTTTCTTCCGTTCCCTGGCTGCTCGGAACTGCCTTGCATTTTGACGGGACGACGGCGGTGCAACTGGAGAGCCTTTTCCTTTCTCTCTTCGTTCTGTTTTTGGGATTTAAAATTCTGGAAATGATCTTAACGAAAAGAGCTCTCGCTTTCGGAACTCTTCTTTGGACTTTTTGGCCGCTTCTCTTGCTTGTCGCTCCGCGAATCGGAAACGACCAGCTGTTTTATTTTTTCCACATCCTTTGCCTCTGGGGCGTTTTGAAGTACATTCATTCCAAATCGTCAAAAGCTCTTCTCTGTGCAGCGGTTGCGGCGGGATTAAGCTATTGGACAAAAAGTACGGGCGTGATAACTCTTGCGACTTTCGCCTTGGGATTTGTTCTCGGGTATTTTCCGCGGGAAACGCTGTTCCCCAAAAAATCGGAAGTTCTCTCCTTGGGCATATTCGTCTTATTCTGCCTGGGAATTTTGGGAATCCGGTTATATGGAGACGCTTCGCTTGTCGGAAATTCCAGCGGGCTTCATTCCGGTCTCGCTGTCCCGAACAACCTTGGAAATTACGTTTATTTCGATTTGAAAAATTACGTGTTGAACCCTTTCACCAGTCCGTGGGACGCGGCGTTGGGAAGGGAATTTTTCTGGAACTACGCGCTCAAAAGTTCGCTGTTCGGCGAATTTCGGATCTTTAATTTCCCGTTCGGGGAAACGCTTGCGTCTGCCATCGGCATTAGCCTTTTGATCCTTATCGTGTGCGCATTCCGTGGATTTTGGAAATCGAAAATGGATCGTTTCAGATGTCTCCTGGTTTTCCAGATTGCGATGTTCTTTGCCGCACTGATGTATTTGCGGATAACGATTCCATTTGCCTGCAGCAACGATTTTCGCTACATCTTGCCGGTAATCGTTTCGTTTATTCCGTTTGTCTGTCTTGGAATTTTTAACGGGTCTTTCAGCTTAAAATGGAAGGCTGTCATGGCGGTAAACGGGATTGTTTTTGCCGGGCTTTCCGTTTGGTTTGTTTTACTGATGCTTGTGAAAAATTCAGGCTTTTAACTTTCTAGATTTGGCGCATGTTTCGACAGAAAATTTCGAAAACCGAACTGGAAAATGGAATCACGGTCGTCACGGATTATATGCCCGGAACCTATTCCGCGAATGTGGGAGTGTGGATCCCGCGCGGCTCGCGTCATGAAAATTCGGCGACGAACGGTCTTGCCCATTTTTACGAGCATCTTGTCTTCAAGGGGACGGAAAAACGTTCCGCATTTGAAATCGCCCACACGATTGAAGATCGCGGAGGAAATCTCGAAGCCTACACGACCAGGCAGGAAACAGGTTTTTATGCCCAGGTCGTCAGAGAGGATGTTCCGCTTGCGCTCGACGTGATTTCCGATATGCTGATGCATCCGCGTTTCGATGCGCGCGAAGTGGAAAAGGAACGGAAAGTCGTCATCGAGGAAGTCCACAGCTACGAGGATATCGCCGAGGAATGCGTCGGGGATCTTTTCAACGAAATCCATTACAAAGGCTGCGGGCTTGCGCTTCCGATTGCGGGAACCGTCAAGACGGTCAAGGGACTTTCGAAGGAAAAACTTGTCGAATGCGAAAGGGAAGTCCTAGAAGATTTGCCGCTCACCGTTTGTGCTGTCGGAAAAATCGAACACGAAAAAATCGTCGATTTGGTTCGAAAAAATTTTGAAGACAAAAAATCCGCAAAGAGAACCTTTGAAAATTTTTACTGCGCAAATGCCACGCGAAAGACAAAAAGCAAAAAAGATTTGAATCAATCGAATCTGTTTTGGGGAACGAGCTTTGACTTTCGGGATGGAAACATCGATTTCTTGCGGGTTCTCGGGCTTTTCAATGTTGCGTTCGGTGCCGATATGGGGTCGAGGCTTTTCCAGAAAGTTCGCGAGGAACGCGGGCTCGCCTATTCCGTTTATTCGATGACGGACGTGTATCGGGATGTTTTAGGGTGGGGAATTTCGCTGGCGACCGCACCGCAAAAAATGGACGAAGCCTTGGAAATCGCCCAACGGGAATTTCGGAATTTTTTGGAAAAAGGTTTTGAAAAAGGCGAACTGGAACGGACGAAGAGAAATATCATCGGAGGATTGCGCATCGGTTCGGACAGTGCCGAAAAGCGCTTGATGCGCCTTGCCGACCAGATGCTTCATCTGGGACGCGTCTATACGATGGCGGAAACGGAATCGCAGGTGTGTAAATTTTCGGAAGATCGCCTGATGGAGCTTTTGCGCGAAGCGTTTGCCAAGGCTCCATTTGCAACGGCGGTGGTGAGACCCGCGAAAGGATAGGAAGTTTTTCTATGCAGAATATCGTAAGCCCGGTGGGCATCTTGGGATTTGGAGTCGAAGGCAAGAGCACGCTGAATTACCTTGTACGAAATGGTGTCAAGGAAATCGTCGTGATGGACAAGAATCCGGTGGAAATTCCCGAATTGCCGACCGATGTACATGTCAAGGTTTTTAGCGGCGAAAATTATATGGACGGTCTCAAGGATTCTGTCACGGTCGTTCGTTCGGCGGGAATCTATCCGTTGCAAAACGAACTTTTCCGTTTCCAGACTAACGGCGGAATTCTCACCAGCCAAATCGAGATTTTTTTGAACGAGACAAAGTCCCGATCGGTCATCGGTGTGACGGGAACGCTTGGCAAGGGAAGTACGGTCAGCATGATTCGCCATGCGCTTGAAGCCTGCAAGATTCCTTGTGCAATCGGTGGAAATTTCGGCGTGCCGGCTCTTGACCTTTTGGCGGACGATTCCTCGGACCGCGTTTCGATTCTCGAACTTTCCTCTTTCCAGCTGATGACGCTCTCCGTTTCGCCGCACATCGGTGTCGTGTTGCGGGTTTCGACGGAACATTTGGACTGGCATCGTTCTGTCGAGGAATACCGCGACGCGAAGGCGAATCTTGTCCGTTGGCAGAAACGGAATGACTTCTGCATCTATATTCGGGATGCGGCTCCGTCGGTTGCGATTGCCCGGGAAAGCGGTGCGCAAAAACTCTCTTACGGTTCCAAGGATGCCGATGCGGTTTTTACTGCGGATTCCGTTTCGATTGACGGCTATACTTTAAAACTTTCGGATTGCAAAATTCGCGGAGCGTACCAGCTCGAAAATATGGCAGCGGCCCTGCTTGCGGTAAAGGCTTTGGGCGCGGATGTTCCGACGGCATTGCAATCGCTCAAGTTCTACGAGGCTCTCAAGTATCGCATGGAATTTAAGGGAGAAAAGAACGGCATTGAATTTTACAATGATTCCTATGCGACTCGTCCCGATGCGACAATCGCCGCAGTGAAAAGCATGAAGCGTCCCTTTGCGCTGATTCTCGGAGGCTCCGAAAAGAATGCGGACTTTTCCGAGCTTTCGCATATCCTTGCCGGAATTTCGAACTTGAAAAAAGTTTCGCTCATCGGGGCGACTGCGGAAAGAATGTTCGCTTCGCTTCGTGAAAACGGCGTCTCTGTTCCGATGAAAATTTTTCCGGATCTCGACCGCGCCTTTGCGGATGCGTGCTCGCTCGGAGCGGGAAGCGCTGTGCTGCTTTCGCCAGCCTGCGCGAGCTTTGGACTTTTCAAAAATTACAAGGTTCGCGGCGAATGTTTTGACCGGCTGGTGGAAGGATTAATGGAATAAAGTAGAAAACAAATCTTTTCGCCATGTCGAAAGAATTTGAAGAAAATTCTTGAATATTTCGCCATAGAGAAATATAGTTATCTGTATGAACATATTCGAACCGTCTATCTGGAGAAAGTTCGGGTGTTTGTCGATACGCCGGTTGTGAAAGTGATTACCGGAATTCGTCGCTCAGGCAAGTCGGTTTTTTTGATCAGATTCGAAATCTGATTTTGAAAAAAGGCGTAAGCAAGGAGCAGATTCTTACCTTGAATTTTGAATCATTTGCCGATGAACGGATTCGCACTCGTGAAAATGTTATGTCCGCTGTCAAGACGATCCGGAAAAAAGTGAAGCGAAAAAGGATTTACCTTTTTCTCGATGAAATCCAGGAACTTGCCGGGTGGGAAAAATTGGTGAGCTTACTACCTATCTAGCCGGGCGTTATGTAGAAATCAAAATGTACCCATTCAGTTTCAAGGAAAGCTATGAAGCTGTTGGCAAATTAAAGAAAGGAATTTCCCCGGAAAAGGCTTTTGAAACTTATATTGATGTCGGAGGTTATCCGTTTCTATATAACTTTGACCTGAGCGAATCGCAAAGAAAGCAATACTTGGACGACATCTTCAATTCCATTATCTTAAAGGACATTTCCGATCACGGATTGCGTCAAAGCCTTTTTCTTAAAAATCAAAAGGACATTGGACAGGTTCTTGAAAACATTGTCTATGTGGAACTTTTGCGGCGAGGTTACTCCGTAACGATTGGGAAAACAGCCAAACAAGAAATAGATTTTTGCGCCAGGAATGAAAAGGGGACGGAATATTTCCAGGTCTGCTATCTGCTCTCTAGCGAAGAAACAGTTAAAAGAGAATTCGGCGCATACGCCTTGGTCCCCGACAATTTTCCCAAATATGTTTTGTCTTTGGACCGTTTCGATTTTTCGCGGAATGGAATTATTCACAGGAATTTGATTCAATGGCTTTTGGAATGAAGGATTGGGGGGGCGGATATGTGGACAGTGAATGTTTTGATTGGCTAGTGGGGAAGATTTAGAAATTCCGGTCTCCAATTTTAGAAATACTCGAATACAGTTGCCGAATATTCCCGTTGGATGGCGAATACACCCATGCTTCGTCAAAAATTTTCTGGTTTTGTTTCTTGTAATCATTAAATCCGTAGTCGTTGGAGTCCATAATGGAAAGTGCGTAAAAGTAGTTATCGTTTTGGCGTTGCTTTTTTACTTTGTTTAGAGTTTGTGCGTCGTCCATTGGAAAAATAAAATCAGAAATGACAAGTAAATCTGCTTTTTTATAGGAACCTTCTTGCATCATTTTTAAACCTTCATCAAGAGCAGGCATCACATCGGTTCCGCCGTGAAAACTGCTTTTTAAAAATACGATTAGATCTTTGATTCCTTTGGGCGGTTTAAAATCAAATGTTTCGATTGTTGTGCTAAAGTTGATTAGATAGCAATCTCGGTT
>CAVKXR010000020.1:0-19354 GCA_963660275.1 Oscillospiraceae bacterium | reverse complement strand
GAGATGAACGCAATCGGCGGAATCGAGGTCGATCTTCCGGTTGTGCAGACGGCGGAACTCTGGAGCGAATCGGGTCGCTACACGGCAATCGGCGACGAACTGCTCCGCTTTAAGGACAGGAACAACCACAACATGGTACTTGCGATGACGCACGAAGAAGCGATGACGGATCTTGTCCGCTACGTCGTATCGAGCTACAAGCAGCTCCCCTTCATGCTCTACCAGTTCAAGACAAAGTACCGCGACGAGGCGCGCGCCCGCGGCGGACTTATCCGCGTCCGGGAATTTCTCATGAAGGACGCTTACAGTTTCCACACGTCGCAGGAAGATCTCGACAAGCATTACGAACTCGAATACAAGGCTTACCAGAACATTTTCCGCAAGGTGGGAATCGAACCGGTCATCGTCCAGTCCGACACGGGAATCATGGGCGGAAAGGTCGCGCACGAATTCATGCTCGACACGCCGAACGGCGAAGACTACCTGATTCTCTGCAAGCATTGCGGCTACCAGGCAAACCGTGAAATCGCCACGTTCCAGCGCGAGCCTTACCAGGGCGACGCAAATGCGGTTCTCGAAAAGGTGGCGACACCTCATGCGGCGACGATCGAAGACCTCTGCAAACTTTTGAACGTAAAGCCCGAAGCGACCGCCAAGTGCGTCTTCTTCGACTTCAACGGCAAGCTGATTACGGCGCTTGTCCCGGGAAACCTCGATGTCTCCGAAATCAAGCTCCACAACCTTCTCAAGGCGAAAGAACTCTACCCCGCCGAAGATTCGCTGATTGAAAAATGCGGCATGGTCCCCGGATTCGCCAGCCCCATCGGAGCACACGACACACGCGTCATCGTCGATTCCGGGCTTGAAAACGCTTATGATCTCGTCGTCGGCGCCAACGAAAAGGGCTTCCACTACATCCACTGCAACCCGAAGCGCGACATGCAGAACTACGAAGTCGCAGACATCGCTGAAGCGGAAGAAGGCTGCAAGTGCCCCAAGTGCGGTGAAGCGCTTTCCGAAACCCGCGGAATCGAACTGGGAAACATCTTTAAGCTCGGTACGAAATTTTCGAGCAGCATGGGCGCGACCTTCCTCACCCCCGAAGGCAAGGCGGAGCCGATTGTCATGGGCTGCTACGGCATCGGCGTCGGACGTCTCATGGCGAGCGTCGTCGAAAACAGCCACGATGATTTCGGACCGATCTGGCCCAAGAACATCGCCCCGTTCCAGGTGGAAATCGTAAACATCACCAAGGATTCCGATGTCGCGGATAAGCTCGAAAAGGAACTGGAAGACGCCGGGTTCGAAGTGCTGGTCGATGACCGGGACGAACGCGCAGGCGTCAAGTTCAAGGACGCGGACCTGTGGGGAATCCCGCTTCGCATCGCGCTTGGCAAGAAAGGGTTAGCCAACGGACAGGTCGAATGGAAGCCTCGCACCGAAAAGGAAATGACGATGGTGAACCTTTCGGATGTCGTCGAAAAGGTCAAGGATTTCTACCGGAACTAGTTCATTTCGATTTTCAGGACAGCATCCCCTTCAAAAGGGATGCTTTTTCGTTTTTCGGGAAAAACGCGGATTCTCTTCGTCAAGCGACTCGAATTGCGTTCCAAGTCGTCCGGGAAGCGACACGGTTTATTTTTTGACAGCTATATTTTTTAGAAGAGGCTATATGAGCAAAACAAAATTTTCTCCTGAAAAAATTTCTTCTCTGGCTAGCAATGAAATCTTCGTTTTTGGCAGCAATCTAGCCGGTCACCATGCGGGCGGAGCAGCCCGAGTTGCCCTGGAACGATTCGGAGCTATCTGGGGACAAGGCGTCGGGCTTCAGGGAAAAAGCTATGCGATTCCCACGATGCAAGGCCCGGTCGAAACAATCCAGCCCTATGTCGATGAATTTATCGACTTCGCCCAAAAACATCCCGGCTTGAAGTTTCTGGTCACTCCCATCGGTTGCGGCATCGCAGGATTCACACCGAACGAAATCGCTCCACTCTTCAAAGCGGGCCTCGGTCTCGATAATGTATTCCTCCCGAAATCTTTTGTGGATATTCTAACGGAATCCGCTGCCGCTGAAACGCGTCACGAACGCAAAGTTCGTCTTGTCGCCGTATTCCAGGATACGCTCGCAATGATTTCCGAAAGCGCATCCCTGTCGGAAGCCGTCAAGCAGTCGATTTCCCACACAAAATTTTACCCGGAAGAAGAAACGCCTTCCGTAAGCAAAAAACTCGGGAAGCAGGCAAAAGTTTCTGTCACAAATCACAGAACATTTCAAGCCGCCAGATTGATGAACGCTCGACATCCCGATAAGCGCATCGCGGTTCTCAATTTTGCCTCGGCAACATCTCCGGGCGGCGGCGTCAAAACCGGAAGTTCCGCGCAAGAAGAAAGCCTCTGCCGCTGTTCAACGCTCTTTCCCGTCTTGAACCGGAAAATCCTGCAAGAAAAATACTATTCCTTTCACAAGTTTCGCAGCGACACAATCTATACGGATTCCTGCATCTATACGCCGGGAATCAAGATTATCAAGTCGGACGAAAACCAACCGGAAAGACTTCCCGAAGACAAATGGATGAACGTCGATGTCATCACCTGCGCCGCACCGAATTTCAGAAGAACAAATCCCCTGCCTAGCGAAGAGCTATACGAACTGCACCTTCGACGCGGGCGGAAGATCCTCGATGTAGCCTTAGATAACGGAATAGAATCCCTTGTTCTCGGAGCATTCGGCTGCGGAGCATTCCGCAACGATCCCCAAGTTGTCGCAAAAGCCTATGCAAAACTCATGGAAGAATACAGCGAGGCCTTTGACGAAATCGAATTCGCCGTATTTTATCATGGAAATGAAATCATAAATTACGAAGCTTTCAAGAAAGCGCTTTCTAGAAGATAAACCTTCGAAAATTCGTCCTGGAATTTCATACAAGATAATTTCCATCGTAAAAAGTTCCCAGCCGATGAAGCCGGGAACTTTTCGTTGCAAATCGAGCAGGCTCTTACGAATCGGATTCTTCCGGCGTTTCGGATGATTCGGAATTTTCAGTCGGTTCCGCAGGCAATTCCCCGTCCGTAATTTCGGCGTTCGACTGGCCTTCGACGCTTTCCTGTTCGATATCGTCGTTACTCGGAAGCGCAGTCGCATCCTGGACCTTATCATTTTCCGAGAGGCTTATCGCCTTCACTCCCTGAGAAACGCGACCAGTCAAACGGATGCTTTCGACAGGAATCCGGATGACCTGACCTTCGCGGCTTGTGATAATCAAGTCGTAATCGTCCGCGACGCTATCGACAAAGACCGCTTCGCCCGTTTTCTCGGTGATGTTCAAATTGCGAACGCCCTTGCCACCGCGGCGCGTAATCCGGTATGCAGCCGGTTCGGAACGCTTGCCGAAACCGTTCTCGCTGATGGTCAGAACCTTGCGGTCGGACTTGAGCCACAAAAGGGCAATGACCTCGTCGCCTTCGGAAAGGCGGATTCCGCGGACACCGTGCGTTCCACGTCCCATCGTGCGGAAACAGGAAATCGGGAACGTCAAAGCCTGCCCCTTTTTCGTTGCAAGCATCAGCAAGTCCTTCGCCAAGTTCGAGCTGTCGACAGGTTCGTCCTGGTTCTCCGATTCGGTTTCATCCGCTTCGGGCGCATTTTCAGCCGGTTCGATTTCTTCACCCCGGGCCGCCGCTTCCATTTCTTCCGCCGTCACACCGACCAGTACGACCTTCACCAGTTCATCGCCTTCGTCGAGCGAAATCGCATTGACGCCAGCGCGCCGCGGATTCGAAAAGAGCTTCAGGTCCATCTTGTTCACGATACCGTTTTTCGTCGCAAAGACCAGACAGTTGTAACCGCCGAACTTGCGGACCGGAACAATAGCCGAAACCTTTTCCCCCTGTTCGAGGTTCACAAAGTTCACAATCGGACGTCCCTTTCCGCTGCGCGAACCTTCCGGCAAGCGATAGACCTTCGTCCAGTAAACGCGCCCCTTGTTCGTGAACACGAGCAGATAGCTGTGGGTGCTCGCGGTGAAAATCGTCTGGATGTTGTCCTCGTCCTTGAGGCCAGCCCCGACAATTCCCTTGCCACCGCGATTCTGCGCCTTGAACGTATCGATGGGCAAACGCTTTACGTAGCCTTCGCGGCTGAGCGTAATGACCTGCTCCTCTTCGGGAATCAGGTCCTCGGAATCAAAATCCTGCACGGACGCTTCGATGGACGTGCGGCGGTCATCGCCGTATTTCGCCGTCACCGCGTCAAGCGAATCGAGGACTATCTGGACGCGGCGTTCCTTGCGCGCTACGATGTCTTCCAAATCCTGAATCGTCAAAATCAGCTGTTGATACTCCGCTTCGAGTTTTTCGATTTCAAGTCCGGTCAAACGCTTGAGCTGCATATCGACAATCGCCTGCGCCTGGATGTCGTCGAACGAGTATCTCGCTTCGAGCTTCTGCTTCGCATCTTCCGTACTTTCGGAATTCTTGATAATCGCGATGACTTCATCGATATTGTTCTTGTCGCAGACGACGCGGAGCGCTTCCAAAATATGCATCCGGGCACGGGCCTTTTTCAAATCGAACTGCGTACGGCGCAAAATCACGTCAAGACGGTGATCGACGTAATGGCGGATCATGTCCTTGAGGGTGAGAAGCGTCGGCTGCGTCCGGTTGACCATCGCCAAGTTGTAAATGCCGAACGTATCTTCGAGCTGCGTGTATTTGTACAAATTATTTAAAACGATGTCGCCCTGGAAATCGCGTTTGATATCGATGACAACTCGAACTTTCTTGGTGGATTCATCGCGAATGTCGCTGATTCCCTCGATCCGCTTATCTCGGACCAGATCCGCCATGTTCTTCACGAGCATCGCCTTGTTCACCATATAGGGAATTTCGCTGATGATCAGGCGTTCACGCCCCTTGGCGTCCTTCTCGATTTCGACGCGTCCGCGGACACGGATCTTTCCGCGACCCGTGAGGTACGCTTCACGGATGCCGGCTTTGCCGCAGATGATGCCACCCGTCGGGAAATCCGGACCCGAGACATAGTTCAAGAGTTCTTCGGGAGCGATATCGTTGTTTGCGCAATAGGCGTGGATCGCATTCGTGATTTCGCGCAAGTTGTGCGGAGGGATGTTCGTCGCCATGCCAACCGCAATGCCCGAAGAACCGTTCACGAGCAAGTTCGGAAAAGCGGAAGGAAGAACCAGAGGCTCATCCAGAGTCTCGTCGTAGTTCTTTCCCATATCGACGGTTTCCTTGTCCAGGTCTTCCAGCATTATCTCGCCCAGACGGGACATCTTCGCTTCGGTATAACGCATCGCTGCCGGGCTATCCCCATCCACCGACCCGAAATTTCCCTGCCCGCGGACCAAAGGATACCTCAAGGAGAAATCCTGCGCCATACGGACAAGCGTATCATACACCGCGGAATCGCCATGCGGATGGTATTTACCGATTACTTCACCGACAATACGCGCCGACTTCATCGTCTTGGCATCAGCGGTAACTCCGAGCTTGTGCATTCCGAACAGAACGCGGCGGTGAACGGGCTTCAAGCCATCCCGCACATCCGGCAAGGCACGCGCGACGATGACGCTCATCGAGTAACGCAGATAGCTGTCCTGCATGTCCCGTTCAATCAGCGATTCGTAATGGGTTCCCGGAGAGAGTTTGATGTTTTCTGCCATGATATTCCTTCGTTTTTCTACTTAGCTAAAATTTTTTCCAAAGCCGTTTCGACCGGGCGAAGCTCTTCGTGAGCCGTCTGGTCTATCGTTATCGGCGTTATCGTCGCAAATCCCTGTTCGAGCAGGTCGTCGTCCGAAGCCGCAATAAAATGTTCGGGCAGTTTTTTCCCTTCGAGAAAAAACTTGCCCTCCCTTTCCTCGTAATGGTCCGTAAACATCGAGAGGTTTTGCGGAGCGACCCGGTATCCCCGGAACGGAAGATTCTCCCGCGGAAAGTTGACGTTCCAGACGGTTAGCGGCGAAATCTGTTCGTAAAGCCTTTCTTCCACAATTCGAGAGGCAAAGTGGCAAAGCTCGGCAAGCATCTTTTCCGAAGATCCCGCACAGAGCGAAAGCGCAATTCCGGGCTTTCCCCAAAGCGCCGCTTCGCGGGCCCCGGCAACCGTTCCCGAATAAAGCGACGAAACGCCCGCATTTTCCCCCGCATTCGGACCGGAAAACACGCAATCGATCGGATGCGCCTTATAAAGATTCCGAAGCCCCATCTTCGTGCAGTCGGCAGGCGCACCGGAAAGCGAGTAAAAATCAAAAGGATAGTCGCCGGAAATCCGCCGAAGTTCGTGCCCGAGAAATCCCTTGAAAGCATGGGAAACGCCGCTCTGCTCCGTCTCGGGAGCGACGACATGGACATTTGCCACTTTGGAAAGGGACTGGGCCAAGGCTACGAGCTGCGGACTTTCAAAGCCGTCATCGTTCGTGAGCAAAATTTCAGGGCGGGAAGATTTCGACATTACCCGATAAAGATAGAAAATGAAAATGTTTTTGTCGCCCTTTTTACTACCTTTGCCAGCGTATGACAACGACAAAGATGCAAACTCCTCCGCTCCCCAAGGGCACGCGCGATTTTTATCCCGAATCCATGCGGATTCAAAATTACATTTTCGACACCTGGCGCAAGGCCGCTCTCCGCTTCGGGTACGAAGAATACGAAGGCCCGATGTTCGAACACCTGGAACTCTATACGGGAAAATCCGGCGAGGAAATCGTAAGCCAACTCTACGACTTTATGGACAAGGGCGGACGACACATCGCCCTGCGCCCCGAAATGACTCCGACGCTTGCCCGGCTGATCATCCAAAAGGGAAATTCCCAGAGGAAGCCTTTCAAGTGGTTCAGCATGCCGAGGCTTTTCCGCTACGAACGCGCCCAGAAAGGACGTCTCCGCGAATTTTTCCAGCTGAACCTCGACATCATCGGAACGGAGAGCATCTACGCCGAAGCGGACCTTCTCTCGGCAATCGTTTCCATGCTCCAGGACTTCGGCCTCAAGGCGGACGACTTCTGCATCGGGGTATCCAGCCGAAAGCTTTTGAACGCGTTCCTCGAAGAAATCGGCGTTGCCGACGTGACAAAGGTCTATCCGGTGCTCGACCGTCGCCTGAAAATCGAAAAGGGTGACTTTTACAGGGAACTCGCCGAAGCGGGCCTTTCCGAAGAAGAGACGCAAAAACTCGACAGCCTGATGGATTCGAAAAGCATCGAAGAAGTCGCGTCCAAAATCCAGGGAGAAGCCTCCAAAGTCGCCCTCGACGAAATCCGGAAACTCTTCCAGACGCTCGAACATTCGGGAGCGTCCAAGTCGGTTGCACTCGACCTTTCGATTGTCCGCGGGCTCGCCTACTATACGGGCATCGTCTTCGAAGTTTTCGACAAGGGAAAATCCATGCGCGCCATCGCCGGCGGCGGACGTTACGACAGCCTCACCGAAAAACTCGGCGGTCAAAAAGTTCCCGGCGTAGGATTCGGCATGGGAGACGTCGTCCTCGCGAACCTTCTCGAAGAACGCGGACTGCTCCCCTCGGCCAAGCAAACGCTCGACTTCTTTATCGCGAGCTTTACAAACGACATGGACAAAATTTTCTCCGTGGCAAACGAACTTCGCAAGCGCGGCTTTAACGTCAGCCATCCGCTCGCTCCGGCGAAGCTCGGCAAGCAAATGGAGCAGGCCAACGCCCAAGGCGCAAAAATCGTCGTCTATGTCGATGGAGACAAGGCTCCGGCAGGCGGCTTCGAATACAAGATTCTTTCCTCGGGAACTTCCGGGGCGGGTTCGCTCGAAGAAATCGCGCAAATCAAGGCCTGACGTCCGATGACGCCATTCCGCACGCTTTTTCTTCTCCTTTCCATTTTTGCGCTTCTCGGCGTACTTTCGTTTGGATTTCCTGGTGACGGAATTTCTATCGGAAAGTTTACGCTGCGTTTTCCCTCCCTCAGGGAAAAGCTCGAAGAGACAAAAGGAAACCTTTCCGACGCGCCAAAGCCCGATCCCGAAGCGCAAATTCAAAAGATGCTCGCCGAGACGCGCGCACGGGAGTTCGCCGAATACGCGGATTCGCTAGCCTTTTACGAATCCTTCTTCAAAGACGGTCCTACACGGTTTGATTTTCCAGACGAAAATCCGACCTGGTTCGACAGATTTTTCGATCGGGTTTTGCAGGCGAAAGATTCGGGTGAAGTCGTGCACATCATCCACTACGGCGATTCGCAGCTCGAAGGAGACCGTATCACGGCGACATTCCGCGAAGCGCTCCAGTCGCTCTTTGGAGGTTCCGGCCCGGGAATGGTGCCGCCTCTTGCCGACATTCCTTCGTTTGTGTTCAACGGGCACAGCATCGGAAATCTTGCGCGGCATCGCATCTTTGGCCCCGCAGAGGAGCACGCTTCGAACAACAAATACGGACCGCTCGCCCAGGTGACCGATTTAAACGGAAACGCGACATTCTCGTTCAAAAAGAGCCTGCACCTGAAAAACTTTCCGAACGCCGGAAAATTTCAAAAAGTCCGCCTTCTCGCAAGCAAGGCGAATCTCAAGACAAAACTCATCTACAAGGCGACAGTCATCGACACGCTTCTAAACGATTCGGTTCCAGAGTACAAACAGCGCATCCAAAAATTCCTTGCGACAGATCCAAAAATCGAAACGTTCCCGAACCTTTCCGTCTATACATGGGACCTACTCCATGAAACCGAATCCATCACGCTGACCGTTTCGGGAAGAGCTTCGCTTTATACGATTGTTCTCGACGGCGCTTCGGGCGTCGGAGTTGATAACGTCGCGATGCGCGGAAGTTCGGGAACCGTTTTCACCAAGATGGACAACGACCTGCTCGGCGCGTCACTCAAGACTATCAACGCGAAACTCATCCTGATGGAATACGGGGGAAACCTGGTTCCCAGCGTCACCCGGGCGAACCTGGGCTGGGTGGAGAAAACTCTCGAAAGGCAAATCCAGGCGCTCCAGAAGGCGGCTCCCGATGCGGACATTCTCTTTATCGGCCCGGCGGACATGTCAAAGAAAATCAACGGGAAATGGACCAGCTACCCGAATCTCGAAATGACTGTCGAAAAAATCCGGGAAGTCGCGCTGAAAAACGGCTGCGCCTACTGGGACATGTACCGCGTGATGGGCGGAAAGGACGCCATGATTTCCTGGGTCAAGGAAAAGCCTCCTCTCGGCGGCCCGGATTACATCCACTTCACCCGAGCCGGAGCATCCCGCATCGGCGAACTTCTCTACAACGCGATAAAGCTCCACTACGATTACTACACATTCCGGAAAACCAGAAAAATCGATTCGGAAAAGCTTTTCGAAATCCGCTCGTTCCGCGACAGCGCAGAAAGCAAGGCAGACACGCTCGTCACCGAAAACGATACGCTTATACTGCTCCCCATTTCCGATGCGACAAACGATTCCGCAGAGAAAATGTCCGACACACTCCAAGGCGAAACATGATGAGACAAATCGTTTTCTGGATGCTGACAGCCTGCGCTTTTCTTTTCGCCGGGAATCTTCCACCTTTGCCAATCGACTCTTCCGCGAATCACATCGTCTTTCCCGCGGGCAACGCTTCGTTCTCCCCGTTTCTGCACAAGCTGGATTCGTTAATTTATACGAAACAGGGAAACGTAAACATCCTGCATCTCGGCGGTTCGCACATCCAGGCGGACGTTTTTTCGAACCGCATCCGTTCACGACTCATCCGAGACATTCCCCTGCCGGCAGCTTCGCGCGGATTCGTCTTCCCGTTCACCGCGGCAAATTCCAACACGCCCATCAGCTACGCTTCCCGAAAACGCGGACATTTCAAATGGGAGCGGAGCGCTTTCAAAAACAGGAAAAAGCCTTTGGGCCTGATGGGATTCCAGGTTACGACTATCGATCCCGATGCGGAAATTCGCATCGCTCTCGACACGCGAATTCCGAACGAAAAAATCTGGAGCTTTACAAAAGTCCGTCTGTTCGGATGTTCACCGGATTCCATCGAGCCTGTTTTGCAACTTGAAGAAAACGGCAACCGCTATGCGGGAAAACGCGATTCCATTTCGGGAAGCTTCACCTTTGAAATTCCACACAAAGCCGACTCCCTGATTTTTACGTTTCCCTGGAAAAATTCCGCAGCGGAACTCGCCCTCCGCGACACGCTCGAAAAACTCGATTCATTGGGAAAGGAAGCCCTCTTCGCCGATTCAAGCTTTTACAAAAATATACCGACTTTCACGCTCACGGGAATTTTCCTTTCCGATTCCCTTCCCGGGCTCACTTACAATTCCATCGGCGTAAACGGCGCGGGTCTCGAAGCGTACCTTTCTCTCCAAGACCTCGAACGCGATTTGGATTTTTCACCGCCGGACCTTGTCATCTTTTCCATCGGAATCAACGATGCGAACGTGGAAAACTTCGATTCCGAACTGTTCAAGGCACGCTACGACACCCTGATATACCGCATCCGAAAAGTCTCCCCCAAAGCGGCCCTGCTTTTTATGTCCAACAACGACAGCTATTTTACCAAGACGAACAAGCCGAACAAGAACGGAGAAAAAGTCGCCCAGGCAAACTTTGAACTCGCCAAAAAGTACAAAGGCGGGTTTTGGAATATGTACAAAGTAATGGGCGGTTTTCAGTCCATGGATTCCTGGGTCGCCGCTGACTATGCGAAAAAGGACCGCGTCCATTTCAAGAATTCCGGCTATGAACTTTTGGGAGATCTTTTCTTCGACGCCCTCCGCAAAGTGATTCTCCCCGATTCTTCATTCCTTAAATCGACGGAGAAAAAAAGATGAATTTTCTTGAAAGTTTTCTCCAAAGCGCATTTTTCTTTGATCCGTCAAAGCCGCTTCTCTTTACACAGTTTTATTTCTGGGCATTCTTCGCTGTCGTCTTCGCGCTGTTTTCCTGCTTGCACAGCAAAATCATGTTGCGCAACGCATTCCTCTTTTTTGCAAGCCTGTTCTTTTACTACAAGACGAGCGGTAGTTACCTGTTGCTTTTGATTTTTTGCGTCTCCGCCAATTTTCTCGGAGGGCGAATTCTCGAAAAATTTCAAAAAACGGCTCCAAGAATTTTCCTGCTTGCGACACTTGTTTTCATCGATCTTTTCACCCTGGGATATTTCAAATACGCCTATTTTTTCCTCGATGTTCTGCACCAGCTTTTCGGGGTGGATTTGAAAATCTATAATTTTTTTGCCGCGGCGAGCAACCGTTTTTTGCACACAAATTCACTGGTCGATCAAATCGTCCTTCCCGTAGGCATTTCCTTTTTCACGTTCCAGGCGATTAGCTACATCGTTGATGTCTATAAAAGGACCATTCGACCGATTTCCAATTTTTTTGACTTCGGTTTTTACCTGACATTTTTTCCGGCGCTTGTCGCAGGTCCAATCATCCGGGCTGATAAATTCATTCCCCAGCTGCACCGCCCCTACTTTCTTTCCCGACGAGCCTTTGGCCTCGCCATTTTCTGGATTCTAAACGGTCTAGCGAAAAAAATCATCATGAGCGATTTTCTCGCGACGCAGTTCGTCGATCGCGTTTTCGAGACCCCGCTCCTCTTTACCGGATTCGAAAATCTCCTGGCGCTGTTTGCCTACTCGCTCCAGGTCTATGCGGACTTTTCCGGTTACACGGACATCGCGACAGGCGTCGCTCTCCTGATGGGATTTCACCTGCCGCAAAATTTCAACTCGCCTTACAAAGCCGACAGGCCTTCCGAATTTTGGCACCGTTGGCATATTTCCCTTTCGCGCTGGCTCAGAGACTATCTTTACATTCCCCTCGGCGGAAACCGCAGAGCGAGCTTCGGAACATTCTTCTGGACATTCGTCATCTCGGCAATCGCGATTCTCTTGTCGGGAAGCCTTGTCGTCGCCTGCGCACTCGGAATTCTCTTCATCACGCTAGCGCTCTGGGGATTTTTCAGGCCCGATTCCAGGCGCACCATCGCCAAGCACACCAACGCGATGATCACGCAGCTGATGGGAGGACTCTGGCACGGCGCCAGCTGGAACTTCATCATCTGGGGAGGATTGAACGGAATCGGCATGATTTTAAACACGCAATGGAGCAAGCAAAAAATCGAAGTCCGCGCAATCTTGATGTTTCTCCTCACCGCGACCTTTGCCCTTCTCTGCAAGTTCCGCTACGAACCCCTCTGGGGAATCGCCTGCACCTGGTGCGGAATCATTTTCCTCGGAATTTACGCAAGCATGATCTATAGGCTTTTTTCGCACAAGCCTTTGCCTCGGCTCAAGTTCGTCTGGAATGTTCTCCTCACATTCATTTTCATCACTTCCACGCGGCTCTTTTTCCGTTCCGGTTCCAACCTTGACCCGGCTGAAGCCAATGAAGTCGCCTGGGAAACGGCCCATAACATGATTCACCAGATTGGAACTCCTTGGAATTTTTCGCTAGTTCCGCAAATGGCCTACCAGCATCTTTCCATCATTCTGGTCTTTCTTCTCGGCATGGCGATTCACTGGTTGCCGGATAATTTCAAACGCGCTTACCGGATTCTCTTCGCAAGCCTTCCCCAGTGGGCGATAATCCTTTTTACCGTCTTTGCGTGCTTTGTCATCTACCAGTTTTCCAGTGCGGATTCCCCGCCATTCATCTATTTTCAGTTCTAAAATTCGAACAAGTTCACCGAAGAATCTTCGAATCCGCAAACATTTTCCGATACGCTTCGACTTTCTTTTCAAAAGCCAGCGGATAGGCCCGGCTGGAACTCGGCGTTCTGTACAAAGTAATTTTTCTCGTTTCCAGAGAGACCGAAACCTTGCCTCCGACAGGAGGCGCATCGACAAGAAAAGTTTCCGCGACCGTTTTCGTCGCAAGCGTCCCGGTCGTTACAATCGCCTGGCATTCGGGAATCCTCGCGAGCAGCTTTTTCAAATCCGTCGGAGAAACCACTTCCAGAAAGGCATCCGAAGCATTTCCCTTTAAGCGGTTCACTCTCTCCGCCGCATCGTAGATTCCGATTCCCGCCAGCGACAAAAAGGCGACGATTTTTTCCTTATCAAAGCGTTTTTCCTGTTTGCGGACAAAATAATCCCTTTCGCCGTAAAAGACTTTTCCCAAAATCCGCCACATGTCGTTGTTGAAATTCGGGTAGTAAAAATCCATGCACCAGCGATTCTTCGGCGGAGGAAAACTGCCGAGCATCAAAAGCTTTGCGCCTTTTGGCAAAAAGGGTTCTAGCGGATGGCTTTCCATTAAAGTTCCGAAGCGAATTCCGAAAGGGGCTTTCGCACGGAATGCCTCGGCGAAGGCCCGCCGTGAACCGGCTCCGCATAGCCCAAATCGAGTAAGCAAACGAGCTTTTCGTTTTCCGAAAATTCAAAAGCCTTTTCGATCGTCTCGGCATTGAAACCTCTCGCCCAGAGCGTATTCAAACCCTGGTCGGTCGCTTCGAGCATCATCTGCGTCGTCACAATGCTCGCATCTTCAGGTCCGCAATCGTGATCGTCGCCATATTTCGAAGCATGGTAACTTGCGGACTTGTCATAGGAAACCATCAACACAAGAGGCGCATTGTACGCCATCCGGGTAAGCCCTCGAATTTTTTCAATCGCGGCCTGCGATTTCAGAACTCTCACGTGGACAGGCTGGGAATTGGTTGCTGTCGGAGCGATACGTCCCGCTTCGAGAACCGATTCCAGTTTTTCCTTTTCAACCGCTTTTTCGCTAAACGAGCGGCAACTGTAACGATTTTTGGCTAGTGCGATAAACGACATAAGAAACCTCGGAAATAAAATAGCAAAGCGCAATGTGGACATTCAGTCTCTAAAGAAAATTACAACAAACAACGTCATATTCCAGCGATTACACCCCCGCATTTTGCAACGTTTTTATTTTTTCGTTCTTCCCAAACCGAAGCGTTTTCAAAAAAGAACCTTTTCCAAAAAATATTTGTAAATTCATCCCATGAAAGAAAAACTTCTCGCCTACATCAAGAGTTTCCACTGGAAATTTCTTTTCCTTTTTGCGGCATTCTGCATCGCGCTCGCCATCATCAACAATCTGCGCGTTAGCGACGACAAGTCTGTCGAATGGTTCGGAACCCAAGAAGTTCTCGCCAAACCGGAGTAAGCCATGAAGCGTCATCTTTTTTCAGGGATTCTCCTGCTCGTCGCGACATTTTTCGTTTCGGTCTGCATCGCCGAGGTTTCCTTCCCGGAATCGTTCCTCACCTTTACCGACTACGAATCGCTCATCGAAAAATTTCCAAAAATCTGGAAATACAATCTCCATGTCGGAATCGGTGCGCTGCTAATCGCCATTCTCGCCGTCATTCCCGCCTACAGAAAGGACCGGGAATTTACAATCAAGGGTCTCGAAACGCTCCTTCGCATCGGCATCGGCGGATTTTTTATCTCGGCGAGCATTTTCAAAATCCAGGACCCGAAAGGATTCGCCGTTCTCGTTGCCCAATACCAGTTTCTGCCCGATTTCATCAACAATCTTTTCAGCTTAGTTTATCCGCAATTTGAATTCTGGTTTGGCCTTGCGCTAATCGTCACGCCTTTTGCAAAGGAATCCGCGCTCGCCATTTTCTGGATGTTTGTCTCGTTCATCATCGCGCTCGCCTGGGCGCTCGCTCTCGATCTCGGCATCACCTGCGGGTGTTTCGAACTCGAAGGCGCCCAGAGCAAGTCCGAAGCGTGGACGGCTCTTATCCGCGACCTGATACTTATCGGTCCGACATTCTGGCTCACGCTCCGCCCGAACCGCAGCCTCATCGGAATCTGGCGTTCTAAAGGTTAAAAGAAATCAGAACGGCGAAACGTCCAAATCCCTGTCACCGGTTCGAATTTTCGCAAGGATTTCAAGGCCGGTGATTTTTTGCATCATCAAAATGTTGTCATCTTCCATTTCCAGGTTTCCGCTGTCGCCATAACGGTTCACAAGGATTCCGCGGATTTTCAAGTTTCGCACTTTAGCGTATTCGGCGGTCAAGACGCACGCGTTGATGGAGCCGAGCGTCGCCGTGGTAACGATCAAAAGCGGAAGATTCAAAAGCCGCACAATGTCTTCGAGAAAAATTTTCTCCCCGACAAGCGAGCCGTTACCGTCCACATCGTAGCGGATCGGGCAGACGATTCCCCCGCTGCCTTCAACAAAGACAAACGGATGACGCTTCAACGCCGATTCGAAATCCCGCTTTACCGTCGAAAGTTCCACCGGATTTCCTTCCTTCCGCGCAGCGAGATGCGGAGAGACCGCTTCCCGATAGACATAGCTTACGAGTTCATCCTGCCTGTCCGAAAGTCCCGCCACTCTTTTCACATAATCCGCATCGCCTGCCACCCAGTGGCCATCCCGAAATTCCGCACCGCTGAGCGCCGCCTTGTAATAGCCGGCATCGATTCCCGAATTTCGCCATTTCTTGACCAAAAGTCCCGTGACAAAGGTTTTCCCGACATCGGTGCCGGTCGCCGTTATAAAATAACCGTTTTCCATGTTGAAAATTTAAAAATTCGCTTTTTGCGTTTTTATATAGATGAAACCAAGCTACTCGTGAAACTCGTCTTCGCCTTCGACAGCAGGCGCGGGTTCGCATTCCCCGATAAGCCGAATCGCTTCGCAAATCCTGTCGAGTTCCGCATCCGTCGTGATGAAGGGAGGCATCGTATAGACATAGTTGCAGAACGGTCTGAGCCAGACACCCGTTTCCCGGATGATACGGAGAATATCCTCCGACGAAGGTTTCGCTTTGAGCTCCAGAACGCCGATCGCTCCGAGCACGCGGACGTCCGCCGCATTTTCCAAGGTTCTCAACGGCAAGAGATTTTCCTTGAGACGCTTTTCGATTCGGGCGACCGCTGACCGGTAATTCCTCGATTCGAACAAGGAAAGCGAAGCGATTCCCGCAGCGCAGGCAAGCGGATTCGCCATGTAAGTCGGCCCATGCATAAATGCGGAAATTTTACTGTTCGTAATCGCCTCCGCGACTTGTTCGGACGCCACGCAAGCCGCCATCGTGATACATCCGCCGGTAAGCGCCTTTCCGATGCACAAAATATCCGGTAGGATTCCCGCATGTTCCATCGCAAAGCGCGGCCCGGTCCGGTAAAAGCCCGAAGCGATTTCATCGAGAATCAGGAGAATTCCCTTTTCGTCGCAAAGCTTCCGCAAGCGTTTCAAGTAATCCGGATGATACAGCCACATCCCGTTTCCGCCTTGGAAAACCGGTTCGCAGATTACCGCTGCAATTTCCTTTTCGTGTTCGGAGACAACCTTTTCCATCGATTCGAAATCGGAGTCGTCCCACGTTCCGTCGGCGCGGCAGTTCGGGCGTTCGGCAAAATAATGCTTCGGCATGATTCCACGAAAAAGCACATGCATTCCATCGGGATCGCTCAGAGCCATCGCCCCGGCAGTATCCCCATGGTAACCTCCCTTGAGAGCGACCAGCTTGGAACGCTCCGCATGACCTTGCGCATATTGGTATTGCACAGCCATCTTCGCTGCACATTCCACAGCGATGGATCCCGAATCCGCATAGAAAATCCGGTCCAGACCTTTCGGCAAAAAGTGGACAAGTCTTTGTCCTAGTTCAATCGCCGGCTCATGCGTGAAGCCTCCGAACATCACATGGCACATTTTCTCGCTCTGACGTCGAATCGCTTCGACGATTTCGGGGGCGCCATGACCGTGTGCGACACACCACCAGCTCGAAACGGCATCGATAAGTTCTAGACCGTCTGCGGTCCGAATCCGCGTTCCTTTTGCCGAAGTCGCTAAAAAGCGCGCCGGAGTATTTCGGAGGGAAGCATAGGGATGCCATAAATGTTCCGCATCAAAAGAAAGAAGCTTATCCATATTCACCTTTCAAGAATTGCGTCTAAAATTTTTACCAAAACCGCATTCGCTTTCGGGATCGAAACTTTTCCCTGTTCCAGAATTTCCCGCTTCGTCTGTACAAACGAACCGTGAAGCGCCAACGCTGTTTCCAGCTCATCCGAACAGTTTTCGAGAATGGCGTCCATCGATTCCCTTGTCGTTTCCAAATGAAATTGCAGCCCGACAATTCGACCGAGCCGAAAGCCCTGGTTTTTGCAGGCGGCGCTATGCGCCAAAGGAGTTGCCTGCTCGGGAATGTCGAAAGTTTCCCCATGCCAATGAAAAACATCCAACGACAAGCCGTTTGTAAAAGTCACCGGGAACCAGCCGATTTCCTTTTCCGGATTTTTTCGAATCGCTGCGCCAAGCGCATTCGCAATCAGCTGCGCCCCGAGACAAATTCCGAGCAGAGGCTTTTTCAAGGCAAACATTTCCCGACAGAATTGCTTTTCCAAAGCGAGATAAGGATATTTATCTTCATCCAAGGCGCTCATCGGACCGCCCATCAATACAGCAAAATCGACATTTGCCGGAGAGGGAATGGCATCTCCTGCATAAAGCTTCACAAAATGGACTTGAAAATTTCTCGATTCCAGATACGGAAGTATCGCACCGGGACCTTCAAATGCCACATGTTGAAAAATATAGGCGTCCATGTCGTCAATATAGCAATCGAGGATTTTCCCCGGCATATTGAAACGACAACAAAAAAAATCCCCGGACAGATTGCCCGGAGATTTCATTTCAATTTTGTAAGGCTTGCTTACTGGACGCGCTTCATCATGATGCGGCGGTTCATTTCACGTCCTTCCGCAGTGCTGTTGTCCGCAATCGGGTCGGCTTCACCCTTACCGATCGCTTCGAGACGGCTCGAATCCACCCCGTTCTTCACCAGTTCGGTGCGAACCGCTTCGGCACGCTTCTGGGAAAGCTTCAGGTTCGCGCTTTCCTTACCGCGGTCGTCGGTGTAACCCAAAATCTGGTAACGCTCGTTCTTGCGTTCCTTCTTGTTCAGGTCCTTCGCCAGTTCGCGGAGCGTTCTCTTCGAGTTTGCGGTGAGCTTGGACTTGCCGCTCGCAAAGAAGACTTCCAGCTTGATTTCCTCGACCGGGCATCCATCGGCAGCGAGATCACCTGCTTCATACGGACACTTGTCGAGACCTGTGCACTTGTCCTTGAACATGTCGAGCATTCCCTTCTGCGTCACCCAAGGATCGCATACACCGTCGCCGTCCGAGTCAGGATTATCGAGCGGGCAGCCGTTGTTTTCCACGGCACCGGAATCCAGCGGGCACTTGTCAAGGCCTGTGCACTGGTCCTTGAACACGTCGAGCATTCCCTTCTGCGTCACCCACGGATCGCAAACTCCGTCATGGTCCACATCCGGATCTTCTGTCGGGCAACCGTTCGTCGCGAGCGGTCCCGCTTCGTTCGGGCACTTATCGACGCCCGTGCAGACGCTCTTGTAATCATCGAGCATTCCCTTTTCGGAAACCCAAGGATCGCAAACGCTGTCGCCATCCACATCCGGATTTCCAAGCGGGCAGCCGTCGTTCTCGATCGGGCCGTATTCCGCCGGGCACTTATCGACACCCTTGCACTGCTTCACGTTCGGGTCAGTCGGATTTTCAAAGAAGTAGCCGAGCCCCTTTTCCGTCACCCATGCATCGCAGAGACCGTCGCCGTCGACGTCCGGATCGGGCCACGGACAACCCTTGTTCGCCACAGGACCCGCTTCGCCCGGGCACATGTCGTAGCCCTTGCAAACATTCGCAAAGTCAGCCAAGCGGCCTTCATCCGTCACCCACGGAGAACAGATCGAGTCGCCGTCCGGATCCGGATCCTTGCTCGGGCAGCCGTTGAACGCCGGGAGACCTGCCTGGTTCGGGCATTCATCGATACCGGAGCAGACACCGGCAAACTTGTCGAGCATGTTCTTCTGGGCAACCCAAGGATCGCAAACACCGTCGCCATCCACATCCGGATTGTCAAGCGGGCAACCATCCGCACCGGCACCTTGTTCGTTCGGGCACTGGTCGATGCCTTCGCAAATTTCGGCAAACTCGGCGCTCAAGCCTTTTTCCGCAACCCAAGGATCGCAAATGCCATCTTCGTCGAGGTCGGGATTCGGCCAAGGGCAACCGTCGTTGCGCTTGTCACCCGGTTCATCCGGGCACTTGTCCTGGTCATCGGGAACGCCGTCACCGTCTCTATCCGGATCGATGAGGAATCCAGACCAGGTGATGCCGCCAAAGCCGTAAGCGGAAGGAGTCGTACGGACCTTGGAAACCCACGGTTCGTTTCCATTTCCACCATCGTTTCCGTTCCCACCCCGAACAGGAAGAGAGTAATCCTTCGAAATCGCAAAATGACCGCCGACCTGGAAGTCCAGATGGTTTCCGATGTGGAACACCAGACCGACCGAAGCCTCGTTCATCGAAAGATCCTTGATCGCTTCGTAGTCTCCGTCGGCGATATCCATATAGTAT
>CAVKXR010000019.1:0-19780 GCA_963660275.1 Oscillospiraceae bacterium | reverse complement strand
ACGTAGTCGTCTGCGCCCATTTCGAGACCTGTCACCTTGGACGTTTCTTCCGTCTTGGCGGTGAGCATGATGATGAACGTGTCGGGATGCTTCTTGCGGATGTAGCGGCAGACTTCGAAGCCGCTTTTCTTGGGAATCATCAGGTCGAGAATGACCAGGTCCGGGAGAAACGTGTCCGCTTTTTCGATAGCCTCGTCGCCGTCGCCCGCGGTTTCCACCGTGTAATTTTCGAGTTCAAAGTTGTCCTTGAGACCCAGCCGGATGATTTCTTCGTCTTCGACGATGAGGATTTTCCTGTTTTCCATTATTCCGCCTTTTTGAACTTGACCGTAAAAGTCGATCCCTTGCCGGGATGGCTTTGCACGGAAACGCTCGCCTTGTGGGCTTCCGCAACGCGCTTGACGATGGCAAGCCCGAGACCGGAACCTTTGGTGCTGCGGGTCATTTCGTCGCCGACGCGGTAGAAGTCGTTAAAGATGTTTTTTTGCTCGGCAGAGGCTATCCCTATGCCGGTGTCCGCTACAGAAAATACGATTTTTTCGTCCTCTTCAAAAACGCGAATGTGCACTTTTCCCGGTGGATTGGTGTATTTGATGGCGTTTTCGATAAGTCCCTGGGCAAGGCTGTAGAGCGCGGTAAAGTCTCCCATGACGAAGCATCCGGGGGCGAGTTCGCGCGTCATCGTAAGGCCGCGGTTGTCCGCCTGGTCGAGAATCGCTTCGTAAACCTTTGTCACGCATTCCGAAAGGTCTAGGTGTTCCCAGCGGAAAGTCTGCTTGCCGGTTTCCATCCGCGTGTAGCTGAGGATGGCGCCTATCAGGTTTTCAAGCCGTGTCGATTCCTTGCCGATGAGCTTTGCGTATTCCGCGCACTTTTCGATTTTTTGTACGCGCCCGCCCGAAATCATTTCGGCGAACATCTTGATGGAAGTGAGCGGCGTCTTGAGTTCATGGGAAACCGAGGAGAGGAAGTTCGTCTTCATCGAGATGAGTTTCCGTTCCTGGGAAATGGTCTTGAAGATGAAGAAGGAACCGAGGATGACGGTGAGCAGGGAAAAGGCGACAAGGCCCGAAAGCTGGAACATCTTGTGCCGGGCTTCGCTGTAAAGTTCTTGGGAGGAACGCTTATACAGGGTGAGCGTCCAGCCAAGGCTTTCGCCGAGTTCCAGCTGCTTCGAAATCTGGGATTCTGAATTTTGCGGTTTTCCCAGAATGACGGAATCACGGTCGTCGGTAACCGTGTAGGCGACATCTTTCCATTCGCGGGCTGTTTCGGCGAGTTTCTTGCGAATCCGTTTCGCATAGGCGTCTTTATCGATAAGGCCGATAACGACCTGGTCTCCGGAAAGCCACGGGTAGGCCATGCGGAAGAAAAGGCTCTGATCGTCCTGCTTGTAAAAAATTCCGCCTTTTGTCGGTTGTGGGTCCTCTGCAAAATGCTTGAGAAAGTTCCGGTGGGAGGCAAAGACTTCCGCGTGTTCGAGCTGCCTGTTCAGGTTTTCGCGCAGGTTCCAGAACGCGTCCCGCTTTTCCTTGGTGAGTTCCTCGAAGGAAAGAATCTGGCTGATGGCGTTTTCGAAAAAGAACTTGGCGCTTCCGATGTCCTGCAGGGCTTCGCCTTCCAAGAATTCGGAAAAGAGAAAAAGGCAGTAGTTTTCGGCTGCGGAATGTTTTTTCTGTTCCACGAAAATTTCGAACTTGAGCAGGAAGAGCGATTTCGAAAGGTCGTTTTGCAAGTATCCGCAGGCTTCGGGATGCCGTTCGAGAATGTCGATGATGTGGAGCGCTTCTTCGTAATTTTTTTGTCGGTAGCGCAGCCGGAGAATGCCTAGCAGGTTCAGGACGTTGTCCGTCTTGGAAAGATAGGGCGTCCGCAAGAGGAGAGCCGAGCGCGCATAATCGATCTTGTCGGGATTTAATCCGGCGACTTCTCCGCGGAAAAGCTTTTGCTCGATTTCACCGGGGACCGTTGTCGGCGGGGCGGGCCATGCCGGGTGGCTTGAAATGGAAATGCTCGGATAGACGAGCCGATTTTCGTTGAAAAGAAAAATCGCGGCGATGCCCTGCACTTTCTTGAAGGAAACGGCGTTTCCGAATTCGAGGAGCTTTTGCGGCTGTTCGTAAAGGAACTGCGAAGCGTTCCTTGTTTCCTTCAGAATATCCTGCTGTTCTTTCTGGACTGTTTGGACGGCTTGTTTCGTGAAGGAGACTTGGGCGTCTTCGAAGTTCTTTTCGGCGAGGAGACGCTCGTTCTGGACGTTACGAAAACTGAGGACGGCAAGTATCGCTGTCGGAATGATGATTCCGCCGAAAAAAAGCGCAATGAAGATGCGGTTGTTCTTCGGAAGTTTCACGGTTTGCTCGGTATCAGTAGAGAAGCCGGACGAGGGTTGAGAGCCTTTCCTGTCCGAGAAAACCTGCGGCCCGGTCCGCTATCTGCGGACTTGCGATGAAGACGACGCTTACTGCAAGGAGAAGGGCGATGCAGATAGCAAGCAGGTAAAGTCCGCCGATCACCAGACGCGGTTTCATGGAGCGAGCTTTGCCTTGTGCGTAATGGAGACCAGGTTGCCGTATTGGATGCGCCTGTCACCGTAATAGGCTTCGCGGATGAGGATGACGGAATGGGTAGCGTTTAGGCTTGTGACGATTCCCCGGGCGAGAAGGCGCGGCGGGATCAGGGAATCCGAAAGATCCTTTTCCCAGATGGCGACTCCGTCGCCTAGGCTGTAGCGGTCATCTTTTCCGCGGTCGATCATGACGTAGCCGTACGGGCCGATGGCGAGATTCTTTTCGAGTGCGTAGCGGACAATTGCCATGCTGTCTAGCGATGCGGACTTGACTTCGCTGTAGCTTTCGACATTGATGGGTTTGAACGGCTTCTGTAGGC
Organism: Oscillospiraceae bacterium; assembly: GCA_963660275.1. Taxonomy (GTDB): domain Bacteria; phylum Fibrobacterota; class Fibrobacteria; order Fibrobacterales; family Fibrobacteraceae; genus Hallerella. Next base: position 16,891 of record CAVKXR010000019.1, on the reverse strand, counting down.
GAGCCTTCGCATATTCTATCTTGATTTCCCGCATGCTTTGGAGAAGCACAGCCCGGGAAAGCGTATCGCCCACATCGGTGATTTTGGCTAGCCCCGTGTAGCGGAGAACGGCTGTCTTTTCCTTGGCGCGGGTCTTTGTTTCGGGAAGCATCGCGGGCCGCGCGTCCCAGATTTCGACAATCGCTCCGACGGTTGCTTTCGGCGACGTGTTCATGCCGATTCCGAGTACCATTTCCGTTTCGGGAATATGCACGAGAGGTTCCCGCTTCTCGCCGGACTTGACGGTGAACCAGGAACTGTCCGACTTGAGGCTGTCCGGGGAAAGGAGCATCGGTGAAAGGACCTGGTAGTAGCCGTTAAAAATCTTCGGTTCGGAACGCTGCGCGTAGTAATAGGAGACGCCTTTCTGCTTCGCGGGCTTCTCCTTTTTGGACGCATCGTCGGAGAGGCTTCCGAGCATCTTGGCAAAGTGGGCGTTCTGGTCAGCGGAAGCGCATCCGCTCGGAGCGGAAACTCCTTTCGGGAGCGAAGAATCCTGCGTCGCTTCCGCGCAGGGGAGAGGCTTCGGCTTTTCTGTCTTGGCGCTGTCGGGAGCTTCGCCGAGATAGATGGAGTCACCCGGGTAGATCCAGTGCGGGTCTTGGATGTGTCGGTTGTTTTCCCACAGGTCCGGCCACGCAAAAGGATTGTTCAGGTATTCGTCGGAAATATCCCAGAGCGTGTCGCCCTGCTTGACGAAATAAGCGCTTGCCGCAATGGCGACAAGTCCGAGAGCGATGGAAATGCTTTGAATATGCCTCATATTTATCAATTTAATCTTTTTTCGGTGGGAAATTTTTAGCGTCTGCGTTTTTGGCTGAAAAGAATTGTCGGCGGCCGGGAAACATTTTCCGTTTCCTGGTTTTCGCGTGTACGGATAACTTTTCCCTTGCGCTCTTCGCGGCGCCCCAAAAGCCCTGCGCGGTCCGGGACAAAGAGAAGCAGCACCTGGATACTCGGGTTTCCCGGTTCGAGATCCATCGGCACGATTTTTCGGAGCATGTAGCCTTCGCGGCGGAACCTTTTAATTTCCTGCGCAGCGACGGTGAGGTTCGAAGAGTTCAAAAGAACGCGTTCGGGGTGGCTTGCCGCGATTTCCGGGATGACATTTCCGGAGAGGGCTTTTCCGGCGGGCGGGTCGAGATAGATGGTCCACTTGCCTTCCTTGGATTTTCCCCGGAAGAATTTTGGAAAGAAGTCCTTGTCGATTGCCGTGTGGATGTAGCGGACATTCGGCGTCTGGCGATCCATTGTGCGGACATCGGCTGCGAAGCAGTCTTCGAAATCCTTGGAAAGCGCTTCGGCGATGTAGGCGGGACCTGCGAAACATTCGAGGAATCTGTCGCCTTTTGCCGGGTGAATCATTTCGCGGATGCGCTTTGGCAGTTCGATCCAGGGACCCTTGCATGCCGGGGCCCAGTCGATGATGTTGTATTTTTGGTCGGAGCCGCCGATGGGAATGAACCTGCTCCCGAAACCCTTTCGAAATTCGATGCGGGAACCTGGAATCGGATGTGCCGGGTCGAAAGTTTGTACCGGGCTGACCCGGATCTGGTGGCAGCAGAGAACGTCGCCCGAATGTTCGCGTTCGAGGTAGTCGAGGAAAGTCTTGAACTCGCGGGTCGCCTCTGCGGAATGCAGGATGTTTTGTACGGCGATGCCGAAACGTCCGTCTCCCGTGGCGCGGAACCAGATTTGGAGAATCGATCCGCGGAACTTGGAAAGGTGGGGCTTTCGGATTTGGCTATTGACATCGAGAACGAGTTTGGGAGGTTTTGCGCCTTTGAACGGACCTTCGATGGAAAGGATGCGGTTGCCTTTGGACATGTGCTGCGAGAGAATGCGCCAGTCGCAGGCGTCCGCCTTGACGGGAACCGTAAACCAGCTCTGGATTTTTCCGGGAATCCGGTTTTCCGTTGCCCAGTTTTCGAGATAGGCTCGCTTGCCTTCCAGGTCGGTCGGAATCGGCCCGGGCGTTTTGGAAAGCGTATCGTTCTTCGGTTTGGAATCTGCCGGTTTGCGATTCCATGTACCGCGATTTTTGAGATTTCTTTTTTGCATAGTTTTTGTCTAGACGATAAAGCGCGGATAGCGCCAGGTGCAGTCCTTGGCTGGTCTCGAGGCGAAGTTCCTAAATTCTCCGCGGAGGCTGAACATGTCGGGAGAGCCGCTTATCGGTGAAAGGATGATTCGGGAATCCGCATGGTTTTCGAGTTCCGGATATTCGCCTGGATTTGTCGCGGCGATAACAGCGGATCCGGTAAGGGAAATCAGCACATCGACCATTTGGAGCATGGCTTTTTCCGGCGGGATGTTGTTGCGGACCGCTTTTGGGTTGTGAAGGACTGCGGAAATCGGATCGATGACAATCGCCGCGTAGTCGTGATCTTCCAGCTTTTTTGCCCCTTTGACCCGCTTCGCAATATATTGCGCCATTTCTAGCGGGGAAAGGGCGATGCCTCGCAAGTTCAAGAAACCGAATTCGGGAATCGAAGCGGGAAGCCCTCGTGCCGCGGCGACGGCGAAAAGCCTGTTGAGAAAGGCGGAACGCGTACTTTCGAAGTTTACGAAAAGAACGTCGGACTTGTGTGTCGAAGCGAACAGCCAGTCTTCTCCGTGGGAAAGCGAAAAGGCTAAATCCATCAGGGCGAAGGATTTTCCGGTTTTGGGCGGTGCCGTGAGAAGTAAAAATTCACCGGCTTCGAGCGTCCCGTCGATGAGCAGTCTGTCCTTTTTCGGGGCGTTTTCGCTGTCGCTCGCTAGTTCGATGAGAGGCTTTCCGTCGAGGCAGAATTCCACCCACGTCTGCCAATCCTCGAAGGTCTTTGCGCCTTGTTCGAGGCCTATCAGGTATTGCTGTTTTCCGTTGCGGAGAACGCCCGGCATCCGAACCATCTGGCTCGGGTTTGCATTCGACGAATCGACCTTGAAACCTTGGGAATCCAACGTCTTGAACAGGTACTCGACGCGGGAATCGTATTCTTCGCGACTTTTCGCATGGATCTTAATCCACGCCTGGACGGAATTTGCTCCGGTGCTGACAAGTGCCGCGCACGGGATGTTCAAGGCTTTGTAGTAGGCGAGCTGCTTCGCTAAGCTGAAGTTCGGGTTGTCGATGACCGCATAACGGAAGCGGAACGATTCGTCGCTTTCGTCTGCGCTCTTGACCGGGTTGATTCCTACGAGCGCTCCGTCCGGACCGTCTAGGGACTTCATCGTTTTCTTGATGCCGTCCGCTTGGTTTAAAATTTCTTCGACCGATTGGACCGTTGATTCGGACGTGTTGGATTTTTTGTATTCGACGGATTCTTCCGGTTTGAAAAGCGCCCCGAGAAGCTTTGCGAAATCCAGTCGCCAGTCGGGGGTGGGCCATGGGATGTTGAGCGCTTCCGGATCTATCCGGTGATTCTGCAAAAGTTCAAGCGCCTGGGCGTCTAGGCCCATGGCAAGAACCTGTTCGAGGGAAATCGCTCCCGAAATGATCGGCTGTACCGGGCCGCTGAAAGAACCTTTCTGCTGCGAGGGCTGCGGCTCCGCTTGGGCTTCTTTCGCCGGGGCCTCGTCCCTTTTCCGTTCGCGCTTTTCCGCCGCATAAGCTCTCCGGATGATAGTATCGGAGTCTTCTTCGGAAAGACCTTCGTCCTTGGCGTGCTCGCCTAGCTGGAATGTCGCTTCCATGTAGGTCATGCCGCTTTTCTCGGCGGCTTCGGCTGCGCGGAAAAGTTCGCCCTTGAGTTCTTCGGGCTTGTGCTTGCTGCTTAAAAACAGGTTGATGATTTGGCGCGGACTATCCATATAGGGAGAAATATAATTTTATTCGGCCTTGGCAAAAATTTTCGGCGGATTCAGCGCGTCACATTGCGAATCCAGCGCTTTCGCTCGACACGCCACACGAGGATGGGAATCTTGACCAGTTCGTCCGAGCGAAGCATCAAAAAGATGAGCGGGTAGGAAAGTCCCCAGGCAAAGCCGGCCAGGTAACCGAGCGGAATGGAAAAAAGCCAAAGGTTTCCGATGTCGAGGATCGAAGTGAAAACGGTGTCGCCTCCGGCCCGGAGAATGCCGACGATTGCCGGTGACGTATAGGATTGCAGAACTATCATGATGCACTGGATGCCGATGAACGTTTTCGCGAGTTGGACCGTTTCTTCCGGGATTGCGTACAAAGTAAGAACCGGATCCTTGAGGATGAAGAGAAGGGACGCTGCGACGATTCCGACGAAAAATCCCGCAAGGAGAAGCGTGTTCGCGTAACGCTTGGCGTCGCCTAGGTTTCCTCCGCCGAGCCTGTTCCCGATAATCGGCGCAGACGCTCCGGCAACGCCGAAGATGAAGACCAGCGCGACCTGCTGGAGAGTCCCCACGATGCTTGACGCGGCGACGATTGTCGCGTTCAAGTGTCCGAGAACGACGGACTGGGCGGCCACTCCGACGGACCAGCCCGTTTCGTTCACGACGACCGGGATGCTGTAGCGGAGAAAATCCTTGAAAAGCGGGATGTCAAAATGAAAGAGACGCTTGAAGCGGAAATTTAGGTGCCTTTCCATGAAGCGCACATAGAAGACCATCGCAAAGCACTCGAGCATTCTCGCGATAAGCGTGGCGAGGGCCGCTCCGCGGACGCCCAGAGCGGGGAATCCGTAGTGGCCGAAAATCAGGAGCCAGTTGAGGATGATGTTTAAGACAAACGCTCCGGACGTAACGATAAGTCCCGCCTTGACTTCGCGCGTGCTGCGCATGAGCATGATGAGCGTGTTGCTGAACCCGAAGAAAAAGTACGTGAACCCCTGGATTTTCAGATATTCCGCGCCGATTTCGACAAGTTCGGGAACATTTGTAAAAATCCGCATGACTTCGCGCGGGAAGAGCGTCGTAAAAAATCCAAACAGGAAAGAGACAAGCGTTCCCATACAGAGCGTAATGGAAACGATTTTCTGGATGCTTTTTGAATCGTGTTTACCGTAATACTGCGCGACGAGAACGCCTCCTCCGCTTGCCGTCCCGAATGAAATCAAGGAAAAGATGAAAAAAGGCTGGCTTGCGAGCGTTACCGCGCCGAGAGCCGTTTCCGAAATGCTTCCGACCATGATGTTGTCGGCAAGCGAAAGGGAAAACTTGATCAGGTCTTGCAAGGCAATCGGAAGCGCTAACCCGGCGAGAACCTTAAAAAAGTGCGGCTCCAGGATGAACTTTTCGGCGAGTTTCATCACACTCCCGCGGGAACGATTTCTCCGCCGGAATAGTTGAGAATCTTGTAGGCATATCCCTGCTCGGTGAGGAACAGCTGGCGGTTCATCGCAAATTCCTGCTCCTTGGAATCCTTGGTCACCAGGGAGAAGAAGTGCGCCGGGCGACCGTCTTCCTTGGGACGCAAGACGCGTCCGAGCCTCTGGGCTTCTTCCTGTCGGCTTCCGAATGTTCCCGAAATCTGGATAAGGATACTCGCATCGGGAAGGTCTATCGCGAAATTTCCCACTTTGGAAATCATGAGGTTGCGGAGCGTTCCCTTGCGGAAATCCCCGTAAAGCCGGTCCCGTTCCTTGTTCGGCGTTTTTCCCGTGATCAGCGGAATTTCGAGCTTTTCGGAAAGCTTTTGCAGCTGGTCGATATATTGCCCGATAATCAGGATGCGGTCTTCCGGCTCGTCATACGTTTCGATGAGCTTTTTAACGACGTCATCTTTTTGAGGATTGGTGCTCGCTATCGTGATCTTGTCGCGCGTCTGGGCGAGCGCGTATTGCATTTTCTGCTCGGCGGTCATGACGACGCGGATTTCGCTGCAGTCCGCGGTGGCAATCCAGCCCTGCGATTCGAGAATCTTCCAGGGAAGGTCGAATTTTTTCGGGCCGATGAGCGAGAACACTTCGGTTTCCTTGCCGTCTTCGCGGACAAGCGTCGCGGTGAGGCCCAAGCGTCGCGTTGCCTGCATTTCCGCGCTGAAACGGAAAACCGGAGCGGGCAAGAGGTGAACCTCGTCGTAAATCATCAGTCCCCACTTGTGTTCGCTGAACAGGGGGAAGTTTACGAGAGGCTTGTCGTCTGCATCGTTCTTCTTTTCTTCGTCCTCTTCGCCTTTCTTGACGCGCTTTCTCTGGGTCAGGATCTGGTAGGTTGCGACGGTGACGGGACCGATTTCCTTGACGTCGCCCGAATATTCCTTTACCTGGTCTGCGGTGAGAGTCGTCTTGTCGAGAAGCTCGCGGATCCATTGCCTCGCCGCGGAAATGTTCGGGGTGAGAATGAGCGTGCGGGTTTTCATCAGAGCCATCGTCGCCATGCCGATGAGCGTCTTGCCCGAACCGCAAGGGAGAACGATGACGCCCGAGCCGCCCTTTTCGGAACCGGACGCGTAGAAAATCTGGGAAGCGTCTCTCTGGTAGCTGCGAAGTTCGAGCTTTTTTCCGCCGAGCGTCACTTTGCGGAGTTCGATGGGGAGCGGGTCGCCGGAAACGTAGCCCGCGATATCTTCGACGGGAAATCCGTTCAGCGTGAGCGTCATCTTGAGAATGCCGCGCTTGTTCGGATCGACAATCGCTTTCATATCGCCGTCAAATTTTACCAGGCAATAGGCGACATTCGGCAGCTTGCAGACTTCCTTGAAAAGCGCCACATCGGTCGATTCGAGGCAAAGTCCCTGTTCGCCCTTGATTAGCTTGAGCATTCCGTAGCGGCCCATGTATTCATGGATTTCTGTTGCGACGGTTTCCGGGACCGGATATTTTCCCTGGTTTTCAAGGCAGCGGACGACATCGTCGGCGGTAAGACCTGTCGATGCGGCGTTCCACAGGGAAAGGTGCGAAATGCGGTAGGTATGCAAGTGCTCCGGGCTTTTGACCAGTTCGGTAAACGGAGCGATTGCGTCTCGGGCCTCGATGTAGTGCTTGTTGTGCACTTCGACGAGGATTTCCATATTGCTTTGAACGATGATTGCGCCTTCGGGATTCATAGGCGCCATATTTAAAAAATTATGGGGAACTTGGCGAAAAAAATCGGTATAAAAAAACCGGATTCTTTCGAATCCGGTTAAAGAGCCACCCAACAGATTTGAACTGTCGACCTGCTGATTACGAATCAGCTGCTCTACCAGCTGAGCTAGAGTGGCATCGCAAGACCAAATGTAACAAATATTTTGAAAAATTTCTATATTAAACCAAAAATTTTTTTCAAGGACCCAAAAATATGGCCTCTAAAATGCCGAATAACATGCCGAATGGCGGAGCTTCCGCCGGAAATTCGGAGATGAAGGAATTTTTTATCCAGCATGGAATGGTGGTTGGAATCATTCTCCTTGTTGTCGTTATCGCCGTGATTGTGGTGGTTCGCTTCCACGGTTCGAGGACCCAGGCGAACGCTGCGCAGGCGGAGCTTTTAGGTCCGGCTCTCGCCTATGAATATACGGGTAAGAAGGATAGCGCCCTTGCGGAATATGACCGCCTTCTCGCCGGAAACGAACTGAGCGGGGAAACGCTAGCCAAGGCCGCGCTCCTGGCGGGAAACATCCGTTTTCAGAATGGGGAATTCGACGCTGCTGCGGTCCTCTACCAGAAAGCTCTCGACAATGCGGGAAAGTTGCCGCTTGTCCGCGGAGGTGCAATGCACGGCCAGGCCGCAGTCGCCATTGAGAATAAGGATTACGCTGCGGCGGTGAATCTCCTCGAAAAGTTTATCGCCGAATTTGGCAAGCGGACCGGAGATTTGGAAGACCGCTACGAAAAGGTCGAACCGGCAGACCCTGTTCCGACGGTAGCCGATGCGCTCTGGAAGCTTTCGCTCGTCTATAACCAGATGGGATATCCGGACAAGGCCAAGGCTACCGCTGAAAAATTGCTCAAGAAATATGGCGACAATTCGATTTATGTGGATCGCGCGAAGAAGCTGATGGCGACCCTCTGATTTCGGTTTGTGAATTTTCAAAAAGTTCGCCTTCGTCGGCGGACTTTTTTTGTGGAACGCTTTGAAAAGGAAAAGCCTTTTTGAAAACTTGACAAATATGTTGTAAATAGAGTTTCTCGGGCTTGAACCGGTGGGCGAAGTCGAAAAAACTTCTGGCGTTTTCCGCATAAAATTTTGATTCACATTTTAAATTTTTCCTAGAAAACCAACATCGGAGAATTCTATGGAAGACTACATCCAGAACCTGTTTGCGGAACGCATCGGCGGAAGTTCTTTTGGAAAGGGAACCGTCCTTTACAAGTTTGAAAAAATCAAGCGGGCGCGGCGCGAAGCGGAAAAGGCGCATCCCGAAACGCCGATTATCGACATGGGTGTCGGGGAGCCGGACTGGATGGCGGATTCGTCGGTCGTGAAGAGGCTCGCTCAGGAAGCTGAAAAATGGGAAAACCGCGGCTATGCGGACAATGGAATCTTGCCGTTCCAGGATGCGGCTGCAAAGTACATGGAATCCGTTTTCGGCGTCCGCGGACTGGATGCGCAGAACGAAATCTGTCACAGCATCGGTTCGAAGCCCGCCCTCGCGATGATTCCGCATGCCTTTATCAATCCGGGTGATGTTTCCATCGTGACTGTTCCCGGGTATGGGGTTCTCGGGACGATGACCCGCTTCCTTGGCGGGGAAGTCTATCCGCTTCCGCTGCTTCCCGAAAACGATTTTTTGCCGGATCTGTCAAGCGTTCCTGCGGATATTGCGAAGCGTGCGAAACTCCTCTACATCAATTACCCGAACAATCCGACTGGCGCTGTGGCGACGCCCGAATTTTTTGAAAAGGTCGTCGATTTTGCGCGAAAAAACTATGTTATCGTCATTTCCGATGCGGCCTATGCGGCACTTACCTTTGACGGCTACGCTCCGCTCAGCTTTCTCTCCGTTCCCGGGGCGAAGGAAGTCGGTGTGGAAATCCAGTCCCTTTCGAAGGCCTTCAACATGACGGGCTGGCGTCTGGGGTTTGTCGCGGGAAACGAAAAAGTCGTGAAAGGCTTTGCGTGCGTCAAGGACAACAACGATTCGGGGCAGTTCAAGGCTATCCAGTATGCGGGCGTAGAGGCTCTTTCTACTCCGTCGATTACGGAGAGGACCGTGGCGAAGTATTCCAGACGGCACGATTTGCTGGTCAAGGCTCTTTCCGATGTCGGGTTCAAGGTGAAAAAGCCGAAGGGAAGCTTTTACCTGTATGCGCAATCCCCGAAAGGAATCGAAGGCGGCGAAAGTTTTTCGAACGCTGAAGATTTTTCGCAGTGGTTGATTCGCGAGAAGCAGATTTCGACGGTTCCTTGGGACGATGCGGGACACTTTATCCGTTTCAGCGTCACGTTCACCGCGGACACGGAAGCTTCGGAAGTCGCCCTGATGGATGAGATCAAGCGCAGGCTTTCGGATGTGAAATTCGTCTGGTAGCGAAAATCCGGTTTAAAGCGAAAAATCGCGCGGTTCAAGGAACCGCGCGATTTTCGTTGCAAGGAGAAAATTCAGGGGAACATCGTTTTCAAAAGCGAATCGATTTGCTCGAAGCTCTTTTTGGACAGGTCGCCGAAGCGGTAGAAAGTCCCGTCCTTGTTTACGATGAAGACGACGGGAACGTAGCCCGTTCCGTAAGCGGGACCGAACTTGGCGTTTACGTCCTGGAAAATGGGAAATGTCGCATTGAACTGGTCGATGAAAAGGCGCACATCGTTCTTTTTGATGCCTCCGCCGATGGAAATTCCCACTCCCGTCAGCCCTTTCGGTTCGTATTTCTTGATGAGCGTCTGCATTTCGGGAAAGCTCGCTTGGCAATGCGGACATTTCGGGCTGAAATAGTAGATGACAAGAGGCTTACCGCTGAAGTGGGCGAAAAGCATTCCCGGATCGTTTACCCCGGCGAGAGTCTGCATAAAGTCGATTTTCATCGGGGTTCCTGCGGAATCCTGTTGCAGGGTCGGCACCTCCTGCTTGGGAACATCCGTCTGCCCGAAGGCGAAGATGGAAAAACATGCAACTAGCGCAATCGCTTTTACCGAAAAACGCATTCAAAACTCCTATTCAGAACGGATTGTAAAATATAAAATGACACTTTGAAAGTCAATCAGGGTTTTAACCGGTGGGGAAGCCGAGGGAAGGCGCCCGTTTCCCGGACGTGCGGCAGGTTGCAGATCCAGGCGACGGTCCGTTCAAGGCCTAGCCCGAATCCCGCATGGGGGACGGAGCCGTAACGGCGAACATCCAGATACCAGGAATACGTTTCGGGAGAAAGCCCCTGCTTTCGGATGGACGCTTCGAGCGTTTCGAGATTTTCTTCGCGTTGACCGCCTCCGATGATTTCCCCGAAGCCTTCCGGAGCGAGAATGTCCATGTTGCGGACGACTTTCGGATTTTCCGCGCTGCGCTTCATGTAGAAAGGCTTGATTTCCGCGGGATAGTCATAGACGACGACAGGCTTTTCGAAATGCTTTCCGACGATGGTTTCGTCCGCTCCGCCGAAATCGTCTCCCCATTGGAATGGGACTCCCGAATCCTGGATGATTTTTACGGCGTTGGTATAGCTGATGCGGGCGAACGGTTCGTTTGCGGTGATTTCGAGCGCCTTGGTGTCGCGACCGAGAATCTTTAGCTCCTGTGCGTTTTCGGCGAGAACTTTTTGGACAATTGCCTGTACAAGGCCTTCAGCGAGTTCGATATCTCCGTCGAGGTCCATGTAGGCGACTTCGGGTTCGACCATCCAGAATTCCGTCAGATGGCGTCTCGTGTTTGAATTTTCGGCGCGGAATGTCGGGCCGAAGCAGTAGGCTCTGCCGAAAGCCGCACAGGCCGCTTCCATGTAGAGCTGGCCGCTTTGTGAAAGGTAGGCGGTGCTGTCGAAGTAAGGCGTGCTGAAAAGCGTGCTAGAACCTTCGCACTCGTTAGGCGTAAAGATCGGCGCATCGACGAGCGTGAAGTCCCGGGAATCGAAATATTCGCGAATCGCCTGGATGATGTGGTGCCGGATGGTGAGAATGGCGTGTTCGCGCGGGCTGCGGATCCACAGATGGCGCAGATCCATTAAAAAGTCCGTCCCGTGCTCCTTGGGGGAAATCGGGTAGTTTTCCGTTTTGGATACAAGCTCTACATGGGAGGCGATGATTTCTACGCCCGAAGGGGATTTGGGCTGCGAAACGACCTTTCCCCGGATGCGGACCGAGCTTTCCTGCGAGAGGTGCTTGATGAGTTCGAATTCCTCTTCGGGAACGTCGGAGACGCTGGCGACAACCTGGACAAATCCCGTGCCGTCCCGGAACTGGATGAAGCAGACTTTCCCGGAACTCCGAACCCGCGTGACCCAGCCTGAAAGTTCAACGTCCTTGCCGATGAAATCATTCAGATGGCGAATGTAAATCTTTTGGAGCATAGATTTAAAATAGCAAAAGGAACGGAAGAATGGCGCAGGGAAGATTTGGCGCTGTTGAAGAAGCACAAAAAAAGCCCCACATTTGTGGAGCTTTAAGAGAGCGGGAAAAGGGACTCGGACCCTCGACCCCGACCTTGGCAAGGTCGTGCTCTACCAACTGAGCTATTCCCGCGAGGACGACCCAATTATAGATAAAGAAAATGAACCTGTCAAGGGGAATGTGAAAAGAAAAATGATTTTTTTTGGAAAATCTTTAAACGCTTGAGTATATTGGGGGCGAAAATGAAACGGCAAGGAGTTTTTATGGATGCAAAGGAATATCTCAAGGTCTATCTGGTGACGGATCGCGGGCTTTCGCTCGGACGTCCGATTGAAAAAGTCGTGGAAGAGTCGCTTCGCGGCGGCGTGAGCATTGTACAGCTTCGCGAAAAGGAGTGTTCTTCGCTCGAATTTTACGAGCTCGCCTTGAAGTTAAAAAAGATGCTGTCGGGAACAGGCGTTCCGCTTATCATCAACGACCGGCTTGACATTGCGCTCGCTGTCGATGCGGATGGGCTTCACATCGGGCAGAGCGACTTGCCTTATCCGGTTGCGAGACGCTTGCTCGGCAAGGATAAAATCATCGGGCTTTCGACGGATAATTACGAGGAACTTGTCGCAGCGAACGATTACGACGTAGATTATGTCGCCTTCCAGGCTTTTGCGACGACGACAAAGCTCGATGCCGCAGAGGGGTTGGGGCCGGAAGGACTTCGGAAGGCTGCTTCTCTTTCGCGGCATCCGCTGGTCGCTATCGGGGGAATCCATTTGTCGAACGCCGAAGCAGTCGCCGCTTCCGGTGTCGATGGGGTTGCCGTGGTCTCGGAAATCATGTCGGCGAAAGATCCGAAACTCGCCACGGAAAATTTGCGATGGGCCTTTGAATCGGGACATGCGAAGTTCAAAAAGGAAGGCTGAAAGCCATAGCCATCAACCTTTTGAAATTTTGAATCTGCAACGAAAATTTAAAGCGCGCTGTTGATTTTCAGGACTTTCCGCTCGAAGTCTTCTAAGGATTTTCCGACGATGAGAATCAGCTTTTCAAGATTGATTCGGTCGGGAATCGTGATGATATCCGGCAAGGCGGAAGCCTTGGCGATAACGCTTTCCAAATCCCTGTCGTAATCGTTTCCGCGTTGCCAGTAATCCTTGGGCGTTGGCATTTCTGCGATTCGGAATTTCGCTTTCTTGCAAGCGGAAAGGATTTTGGGGTTGTTCCGAAAATCGGCGACGCATTTCGCTTCGGGAAATTTCTTTCGGAGGGAAAGAAGCGTGTCCGCCATATAGACGCTGATGCCCATCTTGGGGTCGCGGACGGAATAGGTTTCGTTTTCGACGCGGAAAATTCGCCCGGGGACAGCGCACACATCTCCTCTGGACGTTCCCGTTTCCGTGTAGCCGATGTTCATCCCTATCTCCGGGAGCATCTTGTAGATGTTCGCCGCTTTCAAGCGATCGACGCAAGCCTTGAGGTTGCGGCAGAGCCTGTCGTTTTCGGAAAGCGTTCCGCTGACATTTCCCTGCGAGAGAATGTTCGCCGCGTTGAAGAAAACATCCCAGAAAAAATCCTTGACCGGCGGCAGGAAGTTCTCGGTTTTTCCGCCTCGGACCATTTTACGCCCGGACTTTTTGTCGGTGAATTTTCCGATGACCGCGCTCTCGATTCCCTCGGCGGCTAGCGCCTTTTGAAGCGGTTCCGTATCCTTTGGGGAAACGGCGATGACGAGCGTTCCCTCGCTGATGATTTCCCATGGGTCTAGCCCGAAAATCCGGCAGATGTTTTCGATGTCCTTGGGAATTTTGTACGAATCCGTATCGAGCAGGACGCCCATCCCGGAAGCTTCGGCGACTTCCCAGACGCCGCGCTTGGTACCGCCTTCCGTCGCATCGTGCATTGCATGGACGCCTCGGAAGCGCGCGGCGATTTCCGCATCCTTGACGACGGAGATTTCCTTCATCCTTTTTGCCGCGCGCCGGATGTCCTTGCTGTCGAGCTTTCCCTTGAGCGCTTCGCCCAGTTCAAAACCCAGAAGAGCTGCCGCTTCGATGGCCACTCCCTTGGTGATTACCAGATTGTCTCCCGCCTTGGCGCCTTTTGGCGAAACGTATTTCTTGCCGTATCCCCAGACCGAGATGCCTCCGATGGTCGGGCAGGTGACCGCTCCGTAGTAGCCCGTGTGACCGCCGACGATGGCGATGCCCTGGCGTTTCGCTTCGGCGCTGATTTCCGCAATGAGCTTTGCGATATAATCCTGCTTCGTATCCGGCGGGAGCAGGAGCGAGTAGGTCATGAATTCCGGTTTGATGCCCATGACAGCGACGTCGCTTGCTCCGATGTGGACCGTGACGTAGGCAAAGTCTTTCGGAGTCATGCGGACGGACGGAAAAATCGGGTCTTCGGCAATAGCCATGAATCCGCCTGGAACCTTTAGGATTGCGGAATCTACGCCCATCGACGGACCGATTACGACTTTGGCGTTTGCGCATCCGGTCTTTGCTAGAATCGCCTTGGTGAAAAAATCGTCGTTTACCTTTCCGATCATCGTCATCTCCTATTTGTTCGGGAATTCTTTCGGTGAAATTTCTGCATCTTCAAAATGCAGGGCATAGACAAATGTTTCGCTGCTCTTTCCCTTGAGTTCGAATGGCCCCTTGGGAAGCGGGCTGTATTTTCCGACATTGGGAAGTTCTTGCAGAAGCTCTCTCGAAATCAGGAATTCTTCGCCTAGACGGCTGCAGAGATCCTGCAAGCGGGACGTCGTGTTGATGGCGTCGCCGTGGTAGGCTATCTCGCTCCGGAAGTTTCCGACTTCGGTCATGATGACCTTTCCCCAGTGCGCTGCGGCCTTGAAAGTCGGGTAGTGCCCGAATTCCGAAAGGAATCTTTTGCGGGTGCGGAAAAAGCATCGCTTGAGATCTTCGAAGCAGAGAATGGGCTTTGCCACCTTGCGGGAAGCGGCAAGCGGCCATGTGAGAAAGACGCCGTCCCCGGCTATCTGGTAGATGTCCCCGTCGTTTTCCTCGCAGCAGTTGGAGAGCAATCGGTAATATTCTTTCATGAAACGGCTGTATTGGACGTGCCCCATTTCTTCGGCGAGCCGTGTGGAGCTTCGCAAATCGACGAACATGAATACCAGCCCGACTTCTCTTGGATCCTGGGTCTTTCCGAGAAGCGTGTTGATGAAGACGTTCGCTCCGAACTTCTTGTTTACGGAGCGGATGAACGTGATGAAGAATCCCGAAAAAATCCCGTAGAGGGCGAACGCCTGGACCGCCGGTTCGCGGAATGCGCGCTGTAAAAGTTCCAATCCGCGCTCGTCGATAAAGGCTCCGTCTTCATACCAGTTGAACACCAGGACGCAAATCGTTATGTCGATGAAAACCGTCGCCGTAAAGTATCCGAGCCGGATGAGCATCGCAGCGGGAATCGGGCGCGGATCGCGGTCGTCGCGGAGGATAATCACGTCATAGATTCCGTGGGAAAGCCCGGTCAGGATGGCGAACTGGATAGCGGTCAGGTAGAGAATCGGGTCGGAAGCCTTGGGCGAACCGTAGAAGTGGAAAAAGAAAAACAGGAGACTGAAAAAAATCCAGCTTACAACGTAGAACGCGATGGATTTGATCTTTCTTTTCTGGAGTCTGGAGCTAAACAGCGACATCGGGCGTCAATGTAAAAAAAGGGGGAGGCTCCACAGCATCAGCGCAAGGAAAATATCCTTGTAGGAAGGCCCGAAGAGAAGTACGGACGCTAGGATGAGGACAGTTCCCGCCAAGACGAAAAACAGGACGGAAGGCATCCTTTTCTTGAAAAGCGACTTGATGTGAAAACGTTTTCCCACGCGCATAATATATATTCGGATTCGATGAAAGGACTTTATATTCACGTTCCGTTTTGCAAAAAAATCTGCGGTTACTGCGACTTTGCGACGCTTCCCGGATCGGTGCGCCTCTTTTCCGAATATGGGGAGTTGCTTCTCCGCGAAGCGGAACTGCGGCTTTCGAAATGGAAATTCGGCGTCTCGGAATTTTCGACGTCCTATTTCGGCGGCGGGACTCCGAGCGAGCTTCCTGCATCGGAATTTGCGAAGATTGTCCACGGACTGGAATCCCTGGGCGTGGATTTTTCGAAACATTTGGAAGTGAACATCGAATGCAATCCGGATTCGGCGGACTTGGAATTTCTCGAAACCGCCCGTTCGCTCGGCGTGAACCGCTTCAGTCTCGGGTTGCAGACCTTTGACGATTCCCTGTTGCAGGCGATCGGTCGCCGCGGAACGTCACGGGAAAACCGCGAAGCTCTCGCAAGGCTTGTCGATTTTGCACAAAAGACGGGAACGCGCGCTTCGGCGGACCTCATGTTCTGGCTTCCGGGCCAGAGCCTCGAACGGTTTCGGTCGGACGTTTCGGAAGTAGCGCTCTCTGGAATCGGGCATGTGAGTTTTTACGGGCTGACGCTCGGGGCGAATACGGTTCTCGAAAAACGGATGCGGAAAGGGCGCTTTTCTCTCGATGAAAATCTTTATCCCGAGATGTATGAAGCGGGAGTTTGCGTTTTGCGGGAAAACGGAATCGAACGCTACGAAGTCTCGAACTTTGCAAGACCCGGCGAGGAAGGCTTGCACAACCGGAACTACTGGCGGCGCGGCGAATATCTCGGGCTTGGTCCGGGGGCGCACAGTTTTGATGGAAACGTCCGGTCGGCGGCGCCTGCCCGCTACATCGCCTGGAAACGCTGGGTCGAAGAAGGCTGTCCGGATTCCGGGCTTGAAAAGGATGCCATCGGAAAGAAGGAACGCGTCGAGGAACGCATCTGGCTTTCGCTGCGGACGCGGGACGGCTTGGATTTGCAGTCTCTGGATTTGGAGAAATCGGTGAAAATCCCCGAAAAAAAAATAGAACGCTGGATGAAACGGGGCTACCTGGAGCGGAACGGTTCGCTTGTGCGGCTTCTTGACCGCGGATGGCTGATGATGGATTCTATCGTCGAGGATTTGATGCCCGATTAGTTATTCCAATTTGCTCTATTGCAAAATTCTTACATCACCGAAATCCGAGCGTTTTTGTCATTATTAAGTTAATTTTCTAGACAGGAATGTCATCGTTCTATCTTTTTTCTGTGAGACACTGGTATGTTCTATCGGACGCTTAAATTGTTGCCTGCACAGGTTCTCGGTATCGCACTGCTTCTGGTGGCGATGGCTTTTGGGAATGCGTGCCCGGAAGCGGGGAAGTGCAGCTACTATTCGATTTATACGTCGCCTGTCGCCTATCTTTGGACTGTTCCCGAATCCGAAAATATCGCGGACACATCGAAGGCCATTCGGTCCGCGGAATTCCTGATTTACGCGCCAAGCGATTCCCTGACGCTGAATCCGTGCGAAAAGGATTACGCATCGGGATTGACCGTATGCGCAAAGACGGAACTTTCGCATCCGACGGCGAAGGTCACGTCGGACGCTGTCCGGGGATTTTTCTATGCCAAGGTCTCTTCGAGC
>CAVKXR010000018.1:0-19885 GCA_963660275.1 Oscillospiraceae bacterium | reverse complement strand
GCTCTAAGATCTATCAACTAAGCTCTGAACTCCGGGTAGGCCCACCCTCACAAAAATTCAAACAAGATAATCCCGGGAACCTTTCCCGTTTCGCGCCACGATTCCAGATACTCTTCGAGCGAATGGTTGAGGACCTTTCCGAACTTGAAGGACGCATCCCGCAGAACGGGCTTCTGGCCTTTATCCAAAAGCAAAAATCCGACATGGAACGTGTCGATGGTTTTCAGCCGGCTGACAAATCCCACGCCGCGCACCGTACTTTCCCCTTGCCACGGGCTTCTCGAAAATTCGAGCGCCTTCTCTAACGGAAGATAGCGGAGATAAAGCTCGGGATCGTTTTCGGAATAGGAAATTCCCTTGTCGCGGAAAAATTTTTTCTTGGGGAGTGTCCGCGTTTCCACCGTGTCGTTCGGTAAAAAGATTTGCCGCGCAAAGGTTCCCTCGCCGAGCCAGTCTTCGACAAAGTAATGCTTGCGAAATTTGTACGCAATCTTTCCGTCGAAGTAGCGGATTTTTTGGAGCGTTCCGAAGAGGCTGTCGAGTGTCGGGCTTTTGGAGAGTGCGAGGACATGTTCGATAAACGTCACGCAGTCGAGCGAATCCGTGTTGACGAGAGACTTCGCTTCAATCGTGTCGAGGTAGCTTTCGCCGGTTGGACCTAGAAGGTAGGGCTTTCCCAAAAACTGTGCGGAAAAAAATCGGATTCGATTGGAAAGCCCGCTGACGGATGCGCCTTGCTGGTAGAGTTCCCGCATTCGCAACAGCGAAGCGTAGCCGTTGTTCGCTGCGCGATAAATGCAGGACCAAATGGAATCCAGAGCGTCCTTGCTCTTGTTGTCCGGGATTTTTCCCGTTTCGTTTAGGTAAGTTGCGATCGCGAACGTGTCTCCGTCGAGTGTGGGCATGTAGCCGACAAGCCCGTGGACCTCGTTGATGAACCCCGTCTTGAAGCGGATTTTCCAGGCGTATTCCAGATTCTGCATCCGCTTGTAACCGCTGCCGGTTCCCGGCCCCGCGAAACTTTGTATGTAAAATTTCCCCTTGGGAAGGTGCGCCATCTTGGCGAGAAGTTCCGTCTCGGCGGATGGCTTTACCTTGTTCAATGGCGAAAGCCCGCTGCCGTCAAAGACCTGAAAATCGTCCGGGGAAATTTTCAGTTTCTGTAAAAATTCTCGTTCGGCTCTTTTTCCGTTTTCTACGTTGCCGTCCTGGAATTTTGCCGCGGCGAGATTTCGGAACAGTACTTCGGCGTGGAGGTTTTGACTCCGCTGGTTGATTTCGTCGAGAAGACTGAGAAGCGGCGCACCGGAAATTTCAAAGATGTAAAGGGAAAGACCGCTTTGCGCAAGGGGATTTTCCCTGTAGGCGATTCCCGCATCCTGCAAAGCCCGGACAAACGCAATCTGGAAATATCTGTTGGGATTTCGGACGGGAATGGCGATGCCCGCTTCGCCTGAGTTTACTCCGATGGTTCCCGAAATTCGGATGACAGAGGAATCCGCGTCGAGCGAATAGACGTAGCGTCGCCTCGAACCTTTTCCTGTCGTTAACTTGTTTACAATCCGAACGTAGCCAATATCCGGTTCAACCGTGACGCTTGCCGTGTCGCCGATTTTTTCTCCCGGAACGATTTTGATTAGGGCACAGTTGTCGTTGAAGAGGAGCGGCGTAACTTCTGCGCCATACCAGGCGTCGTAATAATTGTCCCGCCAATGTTCCGGTTTGCGCGGTCCTGAAAAAAAGTTTGTGTCGAGTTCGATTTTCGCGTCGAGCGTGTCAATGCCTTTTTGCCGGATGGAGTCGGCGAAGACGCGCAGCAGGTAAAAAGGTTCCGAGTAATATCTGCCGGAAATGTTCGGGTCGCCTTCGCCTTTCAGCCGGAGAATGCCGTGAAAGGTTTTCCCGGAAACGCTTCCTTCGAGGAGTAGCTTTGTCCGTGGGCTGTAATCCAGCGGAAAATAGTCTAGAGCTGTTGCCGTTGTGATGGTTTTGAGCGTGCTTGCCGGCGTAAAAAACGAATCCGCCTGGAACTCGGCGATTTGATTTCCCGATTTGACCGAGCGGATGGAAATTCCGAATTTCGCTCCGGGAACTATGGAATCGACGATTGTTCTGTAATCCTTGACCGAAAGAATCTTTTGGGGGGTAAAGGCGAATGCGTTCGAAAGCGTCCCTGCGACGAGAAAGAATGCTCCGAGAAATTTCATTTTGCGCCTTGGATTTGAAGCGTAACTTTTGCGAGAAATTCCAGATCTTTCCAGTAGCCGGGATAGGTTTTTTCGACGCAAAGCGGGTCGAGGATTCGGATGTGTTCTGTGTCCGAAATGCCGAAAGCGGTAAGGCTCAGGCACATCGCCATCCGGTGATCATTGTAGGTTTCGAATGTCGCCGGGAGAATTTTCGCAGGCGGCGTAATCGCGAGGGAATCATCGGTTTCCGTGACTTTCGCTCCGGTCTTTCGCAGTTCGGTCGCCATCGCCTGGATGCGATCCGTTTCCTTGACTTTCCAGCTTCTGATTCCGCGGAGCGTGCTTTTGTCGTCTGCAAAAAGGCAGAGAACGGCGACCGTCATTGCGGCGTCTGGAATCGCGGAGAGATCCATGTCAATCGCTTTCAACGGGAACGTTCCTTTCGAACATTCGACAAAGCCGTTTCCGAAAGAAATTTTCGCGCCCATCTTTTCGATGGTCTCGGTAAATCGGACATCGCCTTGGATGCTTTCCCTGTCGATTCCGTATAAACGAACAGGTCCGCCGGAAATGGCCGCTGCGGCAAGCGCATATGTCGCCGAGGAGGCGTCGCCTTCGACCGTGTATTCTCCCGGAGAACGGTATCCCGAATTTTTAACGGAAAACTCCCGGAAGCCGCGGTTTTCGACTTGCGCTCCGAACGCTTCCATCATCTTTAATGTCATCGAAACATACGGCTTGGAAATCAATTCCCCATCGACGACTATCGAGAGAGGCTTTTCCATGCAGGGCGCAGCGAGAAGAATCGCGGTCAGGTATTGGCTTGAAATGTCTCCGCGGATGTGGAGCGTTCCGCCGGAGAGACCGTTTGCGTGCAAGGCTATCGGGGGAAATCCCTGATTTTCCAAGTAGTCGATTTGCGCACCGACTTGTTCGAGAGCCGCGACTAAATCGCGGATTGGACGTTCCTTCATGCGGGCGATTCCCGAAAGCGTAAACTCGCCGTGTCCGAGGGCTGCCGCCGCGGTCAAAAACCGGATGGACGTTCCCGAATTTCCCACGAAAAGTTCCGCCCTGTTTGCGGAGAATTTTCCGCTACCGCCGATAACCGCTTCCGTGTGATCTTCTGAAAATCGGAGGCTCGGCACGCCCAGCCTTTCGAGCGATTCCGCCATATACCGCGTATCGTCGCTCCACAAGAGACGGTGCAACCGGGTTTCTCCTTTCGCGAGAGCCGCGAGAAGAAGCGCGCGGTTTGTGATGCTTTTGGAACCCGGAATACGAAGCGAACCTTGGATTTTTCGCAAGGCGGGAATTTCCAAAAAAGTTTTGCTTTGTGCGGACAAATTCATATTTTCAAATTTAGATTAAAAGGAAACGAGGATTGAAAATGGACAAGGAAATTAGCGAATACGTTTTCCCGGTGCGTTTTTCCGACTGCGATTCGACGAGCCGTCTGCGCGTGTCTTCTTTTTTCGATTTTATGGAAGAGACCGCGATTCTCGATGCGGAAAGGAACGGATTCGGAATCTGGAAAATGGTCGAGAACGGCTATACGACGGTGATTTCCCGGATAAAGCTTCGGATAAACCATGTTCCCGTGTGGGGCGAGAAACTGCGGGTCTCGACATGGACAAAATCCATCTACAAGCACAAGGTGGCGATTCGGGACTATTCCATCCGCGATGAACGGGGAAGCGTTATCGCGGAAGCGACGTCTTCGTGGCTCCTGGTGAACCTGCGGACGGGTCGCGCAGAGGATCCGGAGAGCGCGCCTTTTCTCCCCACGCTCTATCCCGAAAAAAATGCGATTTCCGAAAACCTGGAACTTTTGCCTTTGCGGGAAAATCCCCAAGTCATTCTTTCGAAGAAGGCCTGCTATTCCGATCTGGACATGAACCGCCACGTCAATAACTGTCGTTACGCGGACTGGGTTCTCGATGCGCTTTTTTCGGATCCCGCTTTCAGGAAGATGTCCATCCGCTCGCTCCAGATGAATTACCTGTCGGAGGTTTCCGCCGGCGAAGAAATCCACTTGGTGCGCTTTGAAAACTCAAACCATCACGCATACATCTTTGGCGTGAACGCGCAGGATTCTTCCAAAGTGCATTTTCAGGCGAGGGTCGGCTTTTCCGCATAGATATTCCGCTTGCATTTATGTAAGTTTGTTCTTATGAAAGGAATTGTTCTCGCCGGAGGCTCCGGTACAAGGCTTTATCCGCTGACGCTCGTCACGAGCAAGCAGCTTTTGCCGGTTTACGACAAGCCGATGATTTACTACCCGCTATCGACCTTGATGCTTGCGGGCATTCGCGACATCCTGATAATTTCCACGCCGACGGATCTGCCGAACTTTGAGCGGCTTCTTGGCGACGGCTCCTCGATGGGGGTGCACCTTTCCTACAAGGTCCAGCCGAATCCGAACGGGCTTGCGGAAGCGTTTGTACTCGGCGAGGAATTTATCGGCGACGATTCCTGTGCGATGATTCTCGGGGACAACATCTTTTACGGCAACGGGATGACGCCCCTTTTGAAAAGCGCCGTGGAAAACGCGGAAAAAAATCACCGGGCGAGCGTCTTCGGCTATTACGTCGAGGATCCGGAACGTTTCGGCGTCGTGGAGTTCGACGATTCGGGCAAGGTCGTCTCGATTGAAGAAAAACCCAAGGCTCCCAAGAGCAACTATGCGGTGACCGGGCTTTATTTTTACGACAACCGCGTCGTAAAATTCGCGAAGGGCATGAAGCCTTCGGAACGCGGGGAACTGGAAATCACCGACCTGAACCGGCTCTTTCTGGAAGCGGACGCGTTGGACGTGAAGCTTCTCGGCAGGGGATTCGCCTGGCTCGATACGGGCACGATGGACAGCCTGATGGAAGCGAGCGATTTTGTGCAGATGGTGGAAAAACGCCAGGGCATCAAGATTTCCGCGGTGGAGGAAATCGCCTACATCAACGGCTGGATCGACCGGGAAACGCTTTCGGCTTCGGCGAGAAAATACGGAAAATCCACTTACGGCGCGCATCTGCAAAAAGTCGCCGAGGGAAAAATTCGCTATTAGGAAAAGGAAAAATCGATGACGACGAAAACTATCGTAGTGACCGGCGGCGCCGGATTTATCGGCGGGAATTTTGTACACTACATGTTGAAGGCGCATCCGGATTACCGGATCGTCTGCCTGGACGCCCTGACATACGCGGGGAATCTCGAAACGCTCGAACCCGTAATGAAAAATCCGAACTTCCGTTTTGTGAAGCTGGACATTACGGACCGCGAAGGCGTCGAAAAACTTTTTGAATCCGAGCGTCCGGACGCGGTGGTGAACTTCGCCGCCGAAAGCCACGTGGATCGCTCGATTGAAAATCCGGGCGTGTTCATTTCGACGAATGTGCTCGGAACGGGCGTTCTGCTGGACGCTAGCCGCAAGTATAAGGTCGGACGCTATCACCAGGTTTCGACCGACGAGGTCTATGGGGATTTGCCGCTCGACCGCCCGGATCTTTTCTTTACCGAGACGACGCCGCTCCACACGTCTAGTCCCTATTCGGCGAGCAAGGCCGGTGCGGATTTGCTCACGCTCGCCTACCATCGCACGTTCGGGCTGCCGGTGACCATATCCCGCTGCTCGAACAATTACGGCCCCTACCATTTTCCCGAAAAGCTCATTCCGTTGATGATTGCGAACGCCCTTGCGGACAAGCCTCTCCCCGTCTATGGAAACGGGATGAACGTCCGCGACTGGCTCTATGTCGAGGACCATTGCCGCGCTATCGACCTGATTCTTGAAAAGGGTCGTGTCGGCGAAGTCTATAATGTCGGCGGGCACAACGAAATGCACAACATCGATATAGTGAAGCTCATTTTGCAGGCACTCGGAAAGCCGGAAAGCCTTATCCATTTTGTAAAGGACCGCGCCGGGCACGATCTGCGCTATGCGATAGACCCGACAAAGATACACCGGGAACTCGGCTGGCTTCCCGAAACGAAATTTGCGGACGGCATCAAGAAGACAATCCAGTGGTTCCTCGACAACAAGCCTTGGTGGGAACATATCGTAAACGGCGAATACAGAAATTATTACAAGACGATGTACGGAGACAAGTTCTGATGGGAAAGTTCCATTTTATCGATACGGAAATCGCAGATGTCAAGATTATCGAACCGACGGTCTTTGGCGATGCGCGCGGTTACTTTATGGAAACGTACAGCGAAAGGGAATTTTCCGAAGCGGGAATCTCGGCGAAGTTCGTGCAGGACAATGAATCTCGCTCCAGAAAAGGCGTGCTTCGGGGATTGCATTTCCAAAAGAAAAATCCGCAGGGCAAGCTTGTCCGGGTAATCGAGGGCGAAGTCTTTGATGTGGCGGTCGATCTGCGGAAGGCTAGTGCAACCTTTGGAAAGTGGGTCGGTGTGACGCTTTCCGCCGAAAACAAAAGGCTGTTCTACATTCCCGAGGGCTTTGCGCACGGCTTTGTCGTCTTGAGCGATACCGCTTCGTTTGTGTACAAATGTACGCGCCTTTACGCTCCGGGAGACGAGGGCGGGCTTCTGTGGAACGATCCGCAGGTCGGAATCCGCTGGCCGGTCGGGGAAAATTTCACGCCTATCCTGAGCGAAAAGGATACGAAGAACCCGACGCTCAATAAGCTGGACTTTTCTTTCTAGCCTTGAAAATTTTATCTTTCGCCCGATGAAAAATATTCTTGTGCTCTGTACCGGAAATGTCTGCCGAAGCCCGACAGCGGAATATCTGCTGCGGAAAAGCCTCGATGCGGAAAACTATTCCGTCGAAAGCGCAGGGATAGGCGCGGTCGTGAATTCCGCTCCGGAAGCCTTGGCGGTAAAGGTTGCGCTCGAACACCGGCTGGATATTTCGGGCCACCGTTCGAGGCAGGTGACGATGGATATGCTCCGGTGGGCGGATTTGGTACTTGTCATGGAAAGAAATCAAAAGCTCTGCCTTCTTGAACGCTACCCGTGGCTCGATGGGAAAATCTTCCGGTATGGAGAGCCGATGAAAGTCGATGTCCCCGATCCGCACGGACGACCGGAAAGCGCCTTTATCATGGCCTGGAACTTTATCGAAAAACTGACCCCCTACTGGGTGGAAAAAATTTCCCATCTTTGAGGAAAAAATGACCGTTTCGACTGAAAAGAAAAATTCTCCGAATGCGCAGGCAAATCCCTGGGTGGATCTGCTGAAGGAAATCTGGACAAACAAGCTCCTGGTCTCGGTGGCTCTGGTCTTTTCGGCGGTTGTCGGAATTTTTGTTGCGCAGTGGATGCGACCGGTTTACGAAGCGAATGCGCTAATGCAGGTCAAGGTGAAGGGCGGCTCCCTTTCGGCGATGCTCGGCGATGTCGGGGCTCTTCTCGGTGTGGGCGGAGGCTCGGCGGAAACGGAAACCCAGCTGATGCAGAGCCGACGCATCTTGGAAGAGGTCATCGATTCTCTGGGGCTTCGGTACAAGGCTTTGCCGACAAGTGCCGTCGATCGGATCTTGCATCGCGAGGGACGTGTCGATGTCCGGTATCTCTATCTGCCGGATTCCACCGTGCTTCCGAAAGAACGCCTCGGTGAGCCTTGGACGCTCATTGCGGACGATTCGACGCATTTTACCGTCTATGACGATTTGGGCGAAAAGGTCCTTTCCGGGGTTCCGGGCGAGACGGCTGCGGTTCCTTACGAAACGGATTCCGTGAAAATCCTGATTTCCCTGATGCGGGCGACTTCCGGCCAGAAATTCGAACTTTCCGCTTCGACGATGATTTCTGCGGTCAAGGCTGTGACGGGGAAGCTGTCGATTTCCGAGATGGGAAAGAAGACGGGACTTCTGTCTGTCGCCTACCAGGACGAATATGTCGATCGGGCGGTTCTTGTCGTCGATACGCTGACCGCCGCCTATCTGCGGCTGAACGGGGAATTCGGTTCGTTCGACATGAAGAATACGCTGGCGCTTCTCGAGGAACAGCTCCCCTCGGCGCGTCGGGCTTTAGACAGCCTGGTCGCGGAACTGAACTCTTATCGGGAAAAAATCGGGTCGGCGGATATCGCAGCGGAAACGCGGATTACGCTCGAATCGCAGATGCGCTTGCAGCAGCAGGTTGTCCAGTTGGAACAGATGCGCGAGGAAAAGGCGCGCCTGTTCGATGCGTCGCATCCGGCAATCGTTACGATGGACAAGCAGATCGCCGCTCTCAACAAGGAAATTTCGAAAAGCAATTCGATGACGAAAAAGCTCCCCGAATCGCAGCAGAAAATCCTGACGCTTACGACGGAAATCCAGTTTGCCCAGACGATTTATTCCGACATATTGAAGCGCGTGGAACAGATGCGCCTGCTTGTTGCCGGGGCTTCGGAATCGGCGATGATCATCGACCCGGCGGTGGGAAATCCGAGACCTGTCAAGCCGAAAAAGAAAATGATTGTTCTCGCCTTTATGTTCGTCGGTTTCTGTGGAGCGATCGGGCTTATTTCGCTCCGAAAGAAAATCCAAGGAGTCTCGAACCCGGCCGAAATTTCCAAGGCGACGGGCGTGAGCGTCTATGCCTGCGTCGCAAAGGGCGAAAAGGAAGCGGAAAACGGAATTCGGACTTTGCGGCTTTCGCTCGAACTCGAATCGTCCGCGAAAAATCGTGTCTTTTGTTTTGCGGGGCTTGCGCCTCGGGTAGGCAATTCCTTTGTCGCCATCCATACGGCAAAGCTTTTTGCCGCTTCCGGGAAAAAGGTCCTGCTGGTCGATGCCGATTTGCAAAATGGAAAATTGAAGGAAATGTTCGGGCTTAAAGTATCTGAGGGGCTGGTCGAAGTCCTTGCCGAAACGGTTTCGCTCGAATCGGCGATTTGCAAGACGGAAACTTCGGGGCTGGATGTCTTGCCTGCCGGAGTGCGCCTGATGTGTTCGGAAGGTGTCTTTGCTTCTGAAAGGTTTGCCGATTTTGTTCGGAGCGTTCGCGGACTTTACGATGTCGTCATCATCGATGCGCCGTCGCTCCAAGGGACAAAGGATGCGGTATTTATCGGGAAAACGTCCGACAAGGTGATTTTGACGCTTGAATACAGACGGCATTCGATGGAAAGCTTGTCCGAAAATCTCGCTCTGCTTCCGAAGGACGCTCCGTCTAGAGCCTTTGTCATGAACAAGTATCTTGAAGCGAAAAAGAAAAAAACAGGGAGTTTTTCAGCATGATCAATCTTATTCTTTGCGGCGGGTGCGGAACGCGCCTTTGGCCGGTCAGCCGGACGCTGATGCCAAAACAGTTCGCCAAGCTTTTTAACGGAAGTTCCCTTTTCCAGGGGACGGTCTTGACAAATTCTGTCGTTTGCAAGTCCCAGTATGTCATCAGCAACGCGGAACAGTATTTTTTGGCGAAGGACCAGCTTTCGGAAATTTCGGAAAAGGGAAATTCGCGCTTTATGCTCGAACCGGTCGGCAGGAATACCGCTCCGGCAATTGCGCTTGCGTGTCTCACACTTGACCCGGAAACGGTGGTGCTTGTTTCGCCGTCGGACCATGTCATCCGCAATCGGGAAGCTTACCTGAAGTGTTTGAAGCGGGCGGAAGCCTTGGCGGAGAAAGGAAACCTCGTAACTTTCGGAATCGCTCCGACAAGCCCCGAAACGGGCTACGGCTATATCGAAGCGGACGGTGAAAACGTCAAGCGGTTCGTGGAGAAGCCGAATCTCGAAACGGCGAAGAAATATCTCGAAAACGGAAATTTTTACTGGAACAGCGGAATTTTCTGCTTCAAGGTTTCGACATTCCTTTCGGAACTCGAAAAATACGCCCCGGAAATGTTTATCGCTTGCAAGGCCGCCTTGGCGGGTGCGGTGAAGGAAAACGAGCTGCTCCGCGTAAAGCATGACGACATGATGGCGATTCCGGCAAATTCCATCGACTATGCGGTGATGGAAAAATCGGACAAGGTGAAAGTCGTTCCTTCGGATATCGGCTGGTCGGATCTCGGGTCGTTCGACGCTCTCTACGAAGAATATCCGCATGACGAATCGGGGAACAACGTCAATCCGAAGCACGTTTCGGTCGGGACGACCAATTCCATGGTCATCGGAAACCAGCGTCTGGTCGCGACAATCGATCTTGACAAGATGCTCGTTGTGGATACTCCCGATGCACTTCTGGTCGCTCCGCTGTCGAGTAGCCAGAAGGTGAAGGCTGTCGTGGAAAAGCTTAAAGAAAAACGTTCGCCGCTGCCGGATGTCCCGCAGACCGTGAGCCGTCCGTGGGGAACGTATTCCGTGCTGGAAGATACGGAACGCTACAAGATAAAAAGGATTGTGGTGAAGCCGGGAAAGCGTCTCAGCCTGCAGAAACATTTGCACCGTTCGGAGCATTGGGTCGTTGTCAGCGGGACGGCGACATGCACGGTCGGAGACAAGGTTTTCTATGTGCGCCCGAACGAATCGACTTATATCCAGATAGGCGAAGTTCACCGGCTGCAGAATGAAGGCAATCTGCCGCTTGTCATCGTTGAAGTCCAGGTCGGGGAATACACGGGCGAAGACGACATCATCCGCCTGCAGGACGACTATAAACGTTCCTGATTACAGATAAATTAATTCTGTCGTCGACTACTAAAAAGGCTCCGCATGTTACGGAGCCTTTTCTGTGCGAAAAGAATCCCTATTCCTGCGCACCGAAATATTCGACGACAAAGACGAGAGTCGCGTTTCCGGGAATCGGGCCGCCTCCGCGATTGCCATAGCCGAGTTCTGGCGGAATGACAAGCACGCGCTTTTCGCCGGGGAGCATTCCTTCGACGCCCAGATCCCAGCCGCGGATGACATTCCCCTTGCCCAGCGGGAAGTTGAAAATTTGCCCGCGGTCGCGCGAACTGTCGAATTTTTTCCCGTCCGACAGGAATCCCGTGTAGTGGACGCGGACATTTTGCCCGGACTTGGCGCCTTCGCCTTCGCCTTCGCGGATAATAGCATAGTGGAGACCTTCCGGCCCTTCCTGCAAATCGAGCTTTTCTAAATCCGGGAAGAAGTCCATCGTTTCGGCGAGAGCGTCGTCACGCTCGACATTTTCCATTTCGACGCGGAAAATCAGCGTGGAATTTGGCGGAATCGCGCTGTAGGACTTTGCCCCGTATCCCATCGACGGGCTGATTTTTAGCCAGCGAACTGCACCAGGTGCGATGCCGTCTAGTCCGACTTCCCATCCGGCGATGAGCCTTCCTCCGCCGAGAACCGTTGCTAAGGGCTTCCCGTAATCCTTGGAACTCGAAAACTTTCGGCCGGAAGCGAGCCATCCGGTGTAATGTACCTGCACGCGGGTTCCCTGCGCAGCCTGCGTTCCCGTTCCCGTCTTTTCGTCCCAGTAGAAGACGCCGTTTTCGAGCTTTTTCCAGTTCGCCTTTTTGGAGTCGGCGAAGTCATCGGGTTTTAGCGGAGGCTCTGCGGAAACCAGTTCCACTTCGAAGTAGAGATCCGAGCGCGGAGGAATCGGACCGATTTCGCGGTCTCCGTAAGCGAGTTGGTAGGGGATGGAGAGCTTTCGGATTTCCCCGACTTTCATACCGAGAAGTCCGCGTTCCCAGCCTTGGATGACCTGTCCCGCTCCGAGCGAGAATTCAAGCGGTTCGCCGCGGTCGTAGGAATTGTCGAACATCGTCATTGCGGAATCGGCGAGAAAGCTTTTGTAATGGACGCGGATCAGCTGGCCGTTCTGGATAGGTTCGCCCGAACCTTCCTTGACGGTGGAAACTTCGTAAGGAATAGCCCAGAGGCAAGCGGGCAACAAGAGAAGGAGAGAAAAAAGTCTGTTTTTGGGCATGGGGACTCCTGCGGAGCAAATTAGAAAATGCTAGTTTTTTTGGACACAGACAGGTGAAATAACATGGATTTGACAGTCATTTTCATTCTGGTGGCCATCGTTCTGCTCTCGCTGGTGCTTGCCGGTCTTGGCGCGTATGTGGTCATTCACAATTCGGATGAGAAAGAAAAGGAATCGAATGCTCCGGTCATCGATGTATCCGGCCAGTATGCGGTTGTCGTTCGCCCTGCCCGTGAATCCATTGAAAAGGTCAAGCCTTCCCTTTCGGAAATCGCCGAGTGGCTTTCGACGACAAGTGCGGACGCCGAGGAGCAGGGGCGCTTAATTGAATCTTGGAAAAAAAGCATTGACGATGTGGTGAAGGTGATAGACGAGGGCGACAGAAACGGTACTGTAACCTATCGGGTCGTGATTGGTCCAAAGAGCCGCCCGTTTTGTAATTTTATCGGCGATGACAATTATATCACCCGCGAGCAGATCCGGAACCATGCGGAAATTCTTCCGCCATACGTTCTAGGCTGCGATTGTCATCTCGTCCCGAAGCTTCCCTGGGAAAATCCGGGGAAGGCTGGCTGGAAAGCTCTCATTCCGGAAAATGGGGCGTATCGCGTTCCCGACTGGAGACACATTGCGTAAGACATTATTTCTTCTTTCCCTTTGTTCCGCGGCTACGTTTGCCGCCAATTCCGCGATAATCACTCTGGAAATGCCGGTCGGGGCTAGACAGCTCGGTATGGGCGAAACGGGCGTCGCCATTGCGGACGATGCCTCGGCGCTTTATTACAACCCCGCAGGTCTCGCTTTCGGGCCGCTGGCGAACGAGTGGGAACTTTCCTTTCCGCAGAAGTCGGAGGCGCTCCCCGCTTTCACGAAGCTCGCAGCGAAAAATCGTTCCGGCTTTTTTGAAAAAAGCGAAATCTGGGCGGGAACCAATAGCGGCATTTTGCATTATGACGGCGAGCATTGGACGGACTACCATGTCGTGACGCTCGAAGGGCAGGAAAAGATTCGGGATGCGGTCCGCATTTTCGCCGGGACGGAATCGGGCCTCGACGAATATACGCGCAAGGTCAAGAAGTATAACGATGTCCAGAACGATGTCGATGAATCCTACATTCGTGATGTCAGGATTCCGTGGAACCTGGTCGTCGGCGATACGGTTACGGCTCTCTTGTATGAGGCGCGCACGGAAAAGCTCTGGGTCGGGACTCCGCACGGGCTTTATCGCTTTGACGGCAAGACGTGGAAGAACTACGAAACGGAACTGGGAACGCCTCGGATAGCCGCCCTGGCAAGCCAGGGGGCGACGCTCTGGATCGGAACGGACAACGGGCTATTCTCTTACCGGAACGGTGTCGTGGAACAGAAGGGAAAGGTCTTGCCCAGCCAACGGATAACGGCGCTCGCCTGGTCCGAGTTCCGCGGGGAACTCTATGTCGCGGCGGACGGTGCGGGCATCGCAAGGCTTGTCCCGAAAAAAGGTTCGGGAACGAAGGACCGCTGGAGCCTCTTCAATGAAGAAGACGGCCTCATGGATTTGCATGCGACGGCCTTGATTGTCGATTCCGCAGGGCATGTATGGGCGGCTCACGAGGGCGGACTTTCGCATTTCAATCTGCGCAAGTGGGAACAGGTAAAATTCGAAAGCAATACCGTGCACGATTTGGCGGTTGCTCGCGACGGAGCCATCTGGATTGCAACGGACAAGGGCGTCTGGCGTCATCTGCCCGACTATGCGACATCGTCCGGGAAAAAGGCGGAACTCGAGCGCAAGCCGGAAGAGCGGGGAAACCAGCAGGCGGAAGACGAGTGGGAACATTTCCATTCGGGTAACGGGCTTTCTTCGAACCGCGTCTGGGCGGTGTTGCCCCAGGCGAACGACGTCTGGTTCAGCACGGGAGCGGGAATAGAACGCTACAAGGATGCTGATTTCCAGCTGACCTTCTTTTACGAAAAGCTTCTTCCCGTCTTGAACATCCCGGACCTGTATCACCTCTTTGCCGGCATGACGATTCCGCTTGCGGAGTGGGGAACGCTGGGCGTTTCTGTGAACTTTGTCTCGTTCGGGGAAACGGTCGTTTCGACGGATGCCGAAAGTTCGACGAATTCCAACAGTTCGGAAGTGGTCGGCGCGATCAGCTACGGCACGAAGCTCACCCCGAAAACTTCGATCGGCTTGACTGTCAAGTTCTTTTATTCGGACTTGAGTTCCGGGGCTTCGACGGGCGGCGAGGATGCGACGACTTTCAGCTATGCGTTTGACGTGGGACTTCTCCGCCGGGATTTTCTGATTCGCGATTTGAGCGCAGCGATCGTACTTGCCAACATCGGCCCGAGCGTTTATTATACGGACAAGTCCGACCAGGACCCGATTCCTCTGACTTGGAGGCTAGGACTTTCCTACGAAATTCTGAACACGCTCGACCATCGTCTGATCGTTGCCGGTGATTACAACCGGACAGTTGTCTATGACGATGACAAGGGCGATCCGGAACCGTTCTACACGGCGATGTGGAAGAGCCTCATCCACCCGGAACTCGGCGGCCACGGTGCGAAACGTTTCAAGAATTCGCTTTTGCAGGGAATCTTCAATGTCGGTGCGGAATACACTTATTCCAATACGGTCGCCGTTCGTGCCGGCTACCTCTATGACAAGACCGGTAAGCGGAACGAAATCGATCTGGGCCTTGGCGTGATGCTTTCCGATGTCCTGGAATTCGACATTGCGACGATCAAGGATGTGGGAAACAGCGACGGTGTCCGCGATGGGCAGATGCGCTTCGGGATGATTTTCAAGTTCTGATGCCGCAGACCGTCAACTACCAGAGATTGCTCGATGACATCATCCGCCGTCTGGAGAAAAGCGGTGAAGTGCCGACGCTCCTGCTCCACTGCTGCTGTGCACCATGTTCCAGCTATGTCGTGGAATATCTCTCGAACTATTTTCGGATTACGACTTTTTATTATAACCCGAACATTTTTCCGCAAGAGGAGTATGCGCATCGCGTTGCGGAATTCAAGCGATTTGTTTCGGAATTTCCGACAAAATATCCGGTTGGTTTTGTCGAAGGCTCTTACGAACCGAAGCGCTATTACGATGCGGTCAAGGGGCTAGAGCGGGAAAGAGAGGGCGGTGCGCGTTGCCGGAAATGCTTTGAACTTCGGTTGGGCGAAGCTGCGAAAACCGCCAAGGAACTCGGCTGTGACTATTTTACGACGACGCTTTCGATAAGCCCGATGAAGGATGCGAGGCTTCTCAACGAAATCGGTGAGAAAATGGGTGAAAAATACGGGGTTCGGCATTTGCCGTCGAATTTTAAACGCAAGGGAGGCTTTTTGCGTTCCACCGAGCTTTCTCGCGAATATGGACTTTACAGGCAGGATTTTTGCGGGTGCGTCTATAGCCAGAACTTAGGCGAGAGAGCTTAGAGTCGCGAAGCGAGCGGTTTGGCCTACCCGATGTTCAGAGCTTAGTTAGGAGATCTTAGAGCTTAGAAAAGCGAAGCGATCTTCTTTCTCAACTTTTCTCACTTCACTCTCACCTAAGTTCTCAGTTCTAAGCTCTGATAATCCCCCTTCCTTGCATCCACCCTGTCATTCTGGAGCGGAGCGATAGAAACAGCCACGCTTGTTTTAGAGGTTTCGGTTTATCGTCATTCTGGAGGCTCTGAAAGAGCCGATAGAATCCAGCCCGAGCCTTATGGATCCTATCGGTCGCGGTGCTCCCTCCAGGATGACAGTAAAGCGTTGCTACGCTCCAGGATGACGTTGAAACGAAACAGCCGTTCAACGTAACGAACCTTTACGCCCGACGTCATTCTGGAAGGGCCAAAGGCCCTGATAGAATCCATCCCGAGCGTTTCCGCCGACTATGGATCCTACCTGCCTGTCGGCAGACAGGTCGGTCGCAGAGCTCCCTCCAGGATGACGGTGTAACGAAACCGTCCTTCTACGTAACGAACCTTTACCATCCGACGTCATTCTGGAACGACCGAAGGGAGTGATAGAATCCATTCCAAGCGTTTCTTTTGAAACGGATCCTATCCCTTTACAGGGTCCAGGATGACAGAAAAGCGGTAATCCGCTTCAGGATTACCGCTTATCGTACAAACCTTCACTGCTCGCTTAGCGAACACTCCACTCTAAACTAAGCGCTCAGTTTCAAGTTCTGACTAGTCCTTGACACAGCGGATGGAAAGTACAGAAAGCTTCCTCGAGGCATACGAAAAATCCAGTTCGTTATACAGGGTTGTGACGTTGCTTCTTTCCGTGTCTTTTTCCGTGGAACTCCAGAAATACGTGCTCTCAAAGACACCGCCAAAATTGCTCCCACCCTGGGCGCCCATCCCCGCGGGAAGTAGTCCAAAGCCGAAAGCGTCCGATCCGTTTTCACTGCCATTATTCCAGCCTGTCGTGGATTTCAGCGCATAGCCGACACCGTCAGAGGTTTTAGAAGCGACGTAAGAAGCGAGCTTGTTCCATTCCGTCGTATCGGGAAGGTGCCAGCCATCGGGACACACGCCACGAACCTTTCCGCTTGCGGAACACGTTACGCCGTAACCGCAATCCTTGCCGCCTGCGCTGAACACGGCTGCGGAATCCATCGCCGCGGACCAGGTGTAAAGGCGACCGTACGTTTCGCAATTTGCCGGGTCGTTGTCATAACAGAAGCTTGAAGAATCCAGGTTTGCCGTTCCTAGCGTATAGGCGTAGTTCAGGTTCTCCGCCATCCATGTCTGTTCGCCGATCTGGACCGTTCTGTAGGTTTGATTGTCGCGCGCATCTACGAACAAATTGGAGTCAAACAGTCTTTTCGCCCAAAAATCCTCGGAAGAGCTGCATTCCGCGCGCAGTATGGCTTCGGCAAGTTCCTTCTTGTCGTAGCCCTTGACCGCCATTTCGAGATTGATTTCCGCCCGGCTCGGGTATTCGCGAAGAATCACGGAAATGCGTACGCCGTCCTTGAAAAGATCCATCCAGGGGCTATCCTTTTCGACGCCCATCAGGGAGGCGAGCGTTTCGTCGTCCCCTTGCTCCGCGGCCTTTTCGATGTTTTGGAATAATAGGGAGAAGTATTCGTTGTAGGCGGAAACGACATCTTCGTACGGGAAATCAAGACGGAGGTCATGCGAACCGATCACGAGAGTGTCTTCCGGATACTTGTAGGAAATGTCCATGTTTCGCATGGGGTCATTGCGGCAATAGGAAACGTCTCCACCGACACAGTCCGAATTGTCGAACGCCGACGCTTCCACGTTCGCATATTCGATGCGGAACGACTGGACCAGTTCGCGGTTCCTCTCGGTATCTGGCAAGCGGAAGGAAAAACCGATGCGCAGGGAACTGTCGTAAACGACCTCCCAGGCAGAATCCACGGCAGCGAGCGCGCATAGCGATGCCGAAACGTCGCAGAGTTCGTCCCTTGAATAGGATTTATACTTGGATGCCTCGTCTGCCGCGTCCTCGAAGAAATAGTTCAAAGCTATCTGTTCTTCCGCCTTGTCCACGCTAATCCAGGGACCACGATAGGCCGGTTCCAAGTATCTGAAGTTTAGCGTATCGTTGTAAAGCTTGAGCGATATGTCGTTCACGTGGTCTTCGCACACGTAGAGCGTTTCCGTACCGGGAGCGTCCGAGGAACTGGATGCGCCTTTTGACGAGCTGGAAGCGCTTTCCGAGGAGCTCGAATCGTCTTTCGATTCGCTGGAATTCTTGGTGCTGGATGAAGAAGACTTTTCCGTGCCCGAGGAATCCGAGCTTGCGGAATCCGCCGCGGTCCACTTGCCGTCCGCGCAGACGTAGAGCGAGCTGTCCGCTCCGACATAGGCGGAATCGAGCCCGAGAGAATCCGAGCATTCGGGAAGGTCGTCTTCCGAATCGAAGACGTTTACGCTTTCCCCTTTCGAAGAAGAGGAAGAATCCGATCCGCAGGCGGTAAGCGCAAGGAACGCTCCCGCGAAAGCGAGCGAAGAGCAAAGAGCAAAAAACCGTGATTTCCTGACCATCTGTTTTTCTCCTGTTGAAAAGTTTTACTTCTTTATCAAAAGACAAGGTAAGAAAAAAGAACAGGTTTGTCAATATCAGGGTTAGTTCGGAGAGCTTGATTTTGAATGTTTTTTGTCGCCAAGCGAACGGTTTTCGCCTGCCCGCAGCAGGTGGGCCTCTCGGCGAATGGGCGCCAGTCTGCCGACAGGCAGGCCTACCCGATGTTCAGAGCTTAGTTAGGAGATCTTGGAGCTTAGAAAAGCGAAGCGATCTTCTTTCTCAACTTTTCTCACTCCACTCTTCACCCTTCACTCTCATCTAAGTTCTCAGTTCCAAGTTCTGACCATGGATCCTATCTGCCTGTCGGCAGACAGGTCGGTCGCTGTGCTCCCTCCAGGATGACGGCGTAACGAGACTTCCGTTCAACATAACGAACCTTTACCGTCTGCCGTCATTCTGGAACGACCGAAGGGAGTAACCCGCCTGCTGCGGGCAGGTAGAATCCAGCCCGAGCGTTTCCGCCGACTATGGATCCTATCGTTTCGCTACGCTACACTCCAGGATGACCGCTTGGACTAGCGAATCGAAATGCGCCTGGTCCAGTTTTCGGAACCGGCCCGAACGCGGACGATGTAATTTCCCGGCAAGACGGATTCGAGGGAAACCTGTCCGCTTGCTTGCGAAATTCGCTTGATGGCGCGGCCTTGCATGTCGAAAATATCGACGCTTGCCCGTTTGACGCCTTGAATTTCCAAAATCCTTGCGGAGAAGGAAACCGTAAGCGTGGGGGTATCGCCATTTATGAGCGACGTGATGTCTTCTCCGCTTGACGATTTTAAGGAGAGATTCGAAATGGTGACCTGTTCCCAGCGGGATCCGGGCATTGTCAGCTTCAACGTGACGGTTTCGGTTGCGCTTGCTGTAAACTGGCATTGGTAAGACTTGGTTTCTCCCGCGTTGACGGTTATTTTGTCCGAACAATAGCTGTCGAGAACCGTGGAAATTTCCATCGAAGAACCGCCGTTTTGCAGGAATGCGTCAAAGGAGAACGTGTAGGATGTTCCGGCGTTGACCGTTCCAAGAACCTTGGAAACCTTGCGTTCGCTATTGTAGTCGTTGGACTGTCCAATGGTGACGCCGTTATCCGAGGCGTTTGAAAGCTGTGCGTTCGATTCCCAGTCCGTCGAGATGCTTGACGAGCTGGAAAGAATCGCGGAAGAGCTGCTGGAAATGGCGGTCGAGGAGCTGGAACTGCTTTCCTTGGCGCTAGACGAACTGCTTGCGGCTTGCGAAGAACTGGACTCGGCAATGCTCGAACTGGAAACGCTACTGGAAGACTCTGCGCTGCTGGAACTGTTGACGGATGAACTGGAGGAAATCGTTCCCGTGCAAGCCGTATAAGAAGCCGGGAGAGCGGAAAATACATTTGAATTGACCCAGTTTCCGCTTTCAGAATAGTTCCATGCGCTGCCACTAAAATAAGAGGCCGTTTCGGATTTTGTGGTTACAGACCAGTTTGCGCCTGAGAGTTTGTATTGTGTCATCCACTGATACCACTCTGCACTATAGCTCGCGTTAAAGCCTCCATTGCCGCTGGGTGCCGAGGTTCCCCATTCGGAAACAAATATGGAAAGTCCGCCATTCATCGCTTTGACTGCATTTGCGCCTTGATTGCTCGTCGTATGACGGTATTGATCTTCGCCGGCATAATAGTGAAATGCGTAGGCGATATTGTTATCAGTTAGAGGATTGCTTAATGCCGCATTGGGATATTGATCAAAATAAGGCGTCCCGACGATAATCAAATTGTCTGAGTAGGAACGAATCTTGGAAATGACATCGTTTGCATAGGAGCGAATCGTTGTCCAATAGTTCTGGGCTCCTGATAGATCAAACCATGAATCGCCACAGGCA